>NZ_LNDD01000004.1:300000-422198 GCF_002865985.1 Thermotoga sp. SG1 | reverse complement strand
AATTTGTGAAAACAAGAACTAGTTGATTTTCCCCTGAAACACCCCAAAATGGCCTGACCTAGGTTAGGGTAATTTATCTTTTGTTTTTGCTATGGTTTAGGCTTTTCATTGACTATGCAATTATTCCATTTTTCCAAACAGTACTTGACTGACCCTTTCTGTGTGTTAGAATCACTTATGATGAAACACCCTCTCTATCTTCTTATATACTCTTGCTTTCTGATATGTTCTGTGGTATAATTTCTTTGAAATCCAACGGGTTTCAATACTTCCTTAGAGGTATGGAAACATAAATTCTCTCTCGCGGAGAAGTGTAGCCGGACGCGTTTCAATACTTCCTTAGAGGTATGGAAACACATTTATTTGCCGGTTTCCATACCTCTAAGGAAGGTTTCAATACTTCCTTAGAGGTATGGAAACAACACCTCCTTTGCCTGTTCTGGAGTGATTTTCTGAGGTTTCAATACTTCCTTAGAGGTATGGAAACACTATGATGCCTATATAGACACAATAAAAGATATCGCGTTTCAATACTTCCTTAGAGGTATGGAAACTAAATCCGACAGACGCTGACGTGCAGGTGACGGCGCGTTTCAATACTTCCTTAGAGGTATGGAAACACCACGAAAAGAAAAGCACAACGACTATGATGCCTCCGTTTCAATACTTCCTTAGAGGTATGGAAACAACTTCGACGACATATCTCGTATTGCTGATGTTCTTGAGTTTCAATACTTCCTTAGAGGTATGGAAACGTATACTGAAGGGGATGAGCTTGTAAAGAAAGGCTTGTTTCAATACTTCCTTAGAGGTATGGAAACAAAGACGAAGAGACGGCTTTAAGCAGCTCTACCAGGTTTCAATACTTCCTTAGAGGTATGGAAACTGTGTCTGTGCCGACAGGCGCTGTAAGAGCAAGCGTGTTTCAATACTTCCTTAGAGGTATGGAAACTAGCCGGGCGGGAGTACATGTTCCCCCGCCCGGACGAGGTGGGTTTCAATACTTCCTTAGAGGTATGGAAACTAATATTCACACCTCCCCAGATGATCATCTGTACAAGGTTTCAATACTTCCTTAGAGGTATGGAAACCCGTTTCCGTTCCCTTGTTCGTTGTTAGCTCGTCTAAGTTTCAATACTTCCTTAGAGGTATGGAAACATCCCAAATACCAGCCCATCGTCGTTCCAGGTGATAAGTTTCAATACTTCCTTAGAGGTATGGAAACTGCCAGTTGAAGTTTTCGAAAATATCTTCTACCTCGTTTCAATACTTCCTTAGAGGTATGGAAACTATCTGTTTGAATTTCATCAATTCTTTCGCGCTGTTTGTTTCAATACTTCCTTAGAGGTATGGAAACTCTCATCCTCCTCATTTCTTCTAAAAATTTTTTTATGTTTCAATACTTCCTTAGAGGTATGGAAACCGAGCACATCTTCTCAGCTCCTCCTGTACAATCCTTTGTTTCAATACTTCCTTAGAGGTATGGAAACCAAACTGAACGTGCAAAAATAAAAAGCCGGGAGCTAGTTTCAATACTTCCTTAGAGGTATGGAAACTCATCACACCTCCTCTCAACGTTGTCACTTCTTTTAGTTTCAATACTTCCTTAGAGGTATGGAAACAAATAGATACTTCCGATGGGTAGGGTACTATCATTTCGTTTCAATACTTCCTTAGAGGTATGGAAACACGTAGAGTCCTGTGACGGCATCCGAATCGATACCGGTTTCAATACTTCCTTAGAGGTATGGAAACTTTCGAACACTACTCTGACGGTTCCATTATCTAGGTGTACGAGTTTCAATACTTCCTTAGAGGTATGGAAACACATTCCTCTCTCTCTCTTTTTGAGGGGATGATGGGTTTCAATACTTCCTTAGAGGTATGGAAACAAGGTTTTGTGTGCAACCATAGCTGCGGTGTATTTTGGTTTCAATACTTCCTTAGAGGTATGGAAACCCGGCTTGGGCTCGGGAAGATAGACAAGAAGACCTAGTTTCAATACTTCCTTAGAGGTATGGAAACACCATCCGAGGATAAGGCCAAACCGCTCCTCTTTGTGTTTCAATACTTCCTTAGAGGTATGGAAACCTGCTTCGCAGTCGCGTGTGATAGAATGCTGCTGGTTTCAATACTTCCTTAGAGGTATGGAAACCACAAACAGATGATAACTATTCTTTAGGTCCAGGAAGTTTCAATACTTCCTTAGAGGTATGGAAACAAAGCAAGATGTGGTTCTGTTCCATTCTGCATGACCAGTTTCAATACTTCCTTAGAGGTATGGAAACCTCATAAGTCTGATGAAGGTTGTAACTCTGTTTATGTTTCAATACTTCCTTAGAGGTATGGAAACTTCGTAAAAAACAAAAAGGCAGGGAAGATCCCTGCCTTTGGTGCTTTTATAACTTTCAATTTATCCTTGCCCTTTCGAAACTCTCTGTTGCAAGAAGAAGTCCCACGACCATCAGTATACTCAAAATACCCCAGTCCATTCCAAAGGAAAACTTCATCACGTGGGATCCAACCAAGTAACCTCTTGAGGCATCGACTGCGTATGTTAGTGGATTGATGTAGGCGATCGCTTTCATCCAGTTCGGCATGGAGTCTATCGGATACATGGCTCCACTCAAAAATATCAAAGGCATCATCAGTGTCATCATTATCATCTGAAAACCCTCTGTGCTTTCCATTTTCAGGGCGAGTGCTATGCCAAAACCGGCGATCGTAACGGACATGAGAAAACCTACGATGAGAGCTGGTATCAGACCGGAGACTTTCAGATTCTCTGCCAGAAAGTACGTGAAAAACAGAATTATAAATCCCTGAAGCACTGTAACAAGGCCATCACCGATGATTCTTCCCATTATGCTGAGTCTTCTCGAAGAGGGTGCCACCAGAACTTCCTTGAAAAAGCCAAACTGTTTGTCCCATATCAGACTCACACCGCTGATGAAGCTCATGTTGAATATGGTCATGGCAAATATGCCGGGTGCAAGGTAAGTGAGATAATCCACTCCGCCGAACATCATCTTTGCCCAGGGATTGTCAAAAACCTTGCTCCATCCAAGTCCGAAGAAGACAAGCCATATCAGAGGGTTTATGATCATACCTACCACACGGGATCGAGATCTCACGAACCTGACCAGTTGTCTGTACACCATGGTCACGAAGGCAGCCATGATTTCACCTCCTCATTCTCATCCTTGCGACGGTTTTGAAGAAGTTTTCCGGTCCTTCCTCTCTGAGTTCTCTTCCTGTCAAATGCAGAAAGACATCGTTCAGGGTGGGTTTGTGGTAAGTGATCTCTTCTATTTTCAGTCCTTTTTTCTGGGCAAGTTCAAAGATCTTCGGAATGGCTCTGCTTGAGTTTTCAACGTTCAGCTCCAATCTTCCGTCAGGGAGTTTCTTACACGCTTTTATGAAATCTCCATCGAGACAGTCCGCAGGATCAGAAAATTTCACGTAGATGATCTCTTTTCCAACCATCTGTTTCAGCTCATCCGGACTTCCGAGGGCAATGATCTTTCCGTGGTCTATTATAGCCACCCTGTCAGCGAGTTGTTCAGCCTCGTCCATGTAGTGTGTGGTGAGGAATAGCGTCATGTTGTGTTCTTTTTTCATCTTCGATATGTACTCCCATATGTGGGCTCTCGTGTGCGGATCAAGGCCGATGGTGGGCTCGTCGAGAAAAAGGATCTCTGGCTCGTGAATGAGTGATCTTGCGATCTCGAGTCTTCTTGCCATTCCTCCGCTGAAGGTCTTCACGGGTTTGTCTTTGAACTCCAGGAGTTCTACAAATTCGAGAAGTTCAAGGATTCTCTTTTTCAGTTTTTCACCACCGTATCCGTATATTCTTCCGTGGATGTACATGTTCTCGTAAGCGGTGAGCTCTCTGTCGAGTGATTGATCCTGAAAGACGATGCCTATCTTTTTACGGACCTCCCTGGGTTCTTTCAGAACATCGTGGCCAGCAACCCATACCTTTCCGTTTGTTGGTTTCAGAAGGGTGGTAAGCGTGTGTATGGTGGTGGTTTTTCCTGCACCGTTTGGTCCAAGGAACGCGAAGATCTCTCCTTTTTTGACGGAAAAAGAAATTCCCTTCACCGCTTCAAAATCTCCGAACTTTTTAACGAGGTTTTCCACTACAATCACATCTTCCATCTTTTCACCTCCAGAGCTTGCAGTCTTTGATAAAGTGATCAAATAATATCTATCAATATATCGACAGATATATTTTTTGAAATCCGGATTTGATTGTAAAATACATTTTTGGGTCTGTCAAGTTGAACCTGACACGGAAAAGATTGATCTATAGAAACGGAGGGAGTGATATGGAAAGGATCAGGGATTTTTTCATCTTGATTTTCTGTGTTGTTCTCTTTCTCTACGAACTTACATCTTTGAGTATGAAGGTGATCTTCAAAAGAAAAAAGAAAAAGAGCCGGGAGACAGCTCCCGGCTTCAGATCCCAAGCTCTCTGAAAATCTTCTCCACAAGTTCTTTTCCGACTCTTTTCTGGGCTTCCTCTGTGGAGGCTCCTATGTGTGGAGTTGCCACAACGTTGTCCAGACTGAGCAGTTTCTTTCTGAGTTCGTCGTTTGGAGGCTCTACTTCGAAAACATCAAGACCTGCTGCGGACACCTTTCCGCTCACGAGTGCCTCGTAGAGTGCTTCCTCGTCGATCGTTCCACCTCGTGAGGTGTTGACTATGATCACCCCATCCTTCATCTTGGAAATGGCCTCTTTGTTTATCATGTGCCTTGTTGTCTCGTTGAGAGGAACATGGAGAGAGATGAAGTCGCTTTCCTTTAAAAGTGTGTCCAGATCCACATATTCGACGGGAAGGTCTGTTTCAGGCTGTGCGGGGTCGTACGCTATGACTCTCATACCAAATCCCAGAGCTCTTCTTGCAACTTCCTGACCGATGTTTCCAAAACCGATGAGTCCGAGTGTCTTTCCGAGGAGTTCTTTTCCTTTCAAGATTTTCTTTTCCCATTTACCTTCTTTCAAAGATATGGTGGCTCTTGCTATATGACGAGCACAGGCGAGCATGAGTCCAATGGCAAGTTCTGCAACAGAAGGTGCACTTGCTCCCGGGGTGTTGAGAATTTTTATTCCTTTCTCTTTTGCCTTCTGGACGTCTATGTTATCGAGTCCGATTCCAGCCCTTGCGATGATCTTCAGGTTTTTTCCAGCTTCTATGATGTCTGCTGTGACCTTTGTGGCGCTTCTTACAACGAGAACGTCCACACCGGGGATCACTTTCAGAAGTTCTTCCTTTTCCAAGTGTTCCGATGTGACTTCCAGTTCTTCTTTTTCCATAAGAAGCTTTGTGGCTTCTTCATCGAGAGGATCGTTCACATGCACCCTGTACTTTGCCATTCACATCACTCCCCGATGAATTCTTTTGCAAAGATCGTCTCGGCAGCCCGCACACCTGCTCCAAGTTCGAAGTCGTATCCGAGTTCCTTCAAAGTGAGCTCAAGAGCAGAGATCGCTGTGATGGTATCAAACGGCGACATGTATCCCAGATGGGCTATTCTGAAGATCTTACCCTTGAGTTTTGACTGACCCCCGGCGATGGTAACACCGTACTTGTCCCTCATGATCTTTGGGATCTGCTTTCCATCGATACCGGCGGGTACCTTAACGGCCGTCACCACGTTTCCAGGTCTTTTGGAAAGTAGTTCCAGGCCGAGCGCTTTCACGGCCGCTCTTGTTGCTTCACCGAGCACTCTGTGCCTTTCCCAAACGTTTTCTATTCCTTCTTCTTTGATCATCTGGAGGGATTTTCTCAGCATGTATATCATGTTGACCGCTGGGGTGTAGGGGTTGTCCGGGTAAGACTTTCTGTAGGCCCTCAGATCGAAATAGTACCTTGGGGATTTTGATTTTTCTACAAGTTCCCACGCTTTGTCGTTGAGGGAGATGAGAGCAAGACCAGGAGGAAGCATCAGGCCTTTCTGTGAACCCGTGACGACCACGTCCACTCCCCATTCGTCCATCTTCAGTGGCTCCGCACCGAGGGCACTGACGGCATCCGTCACGAGAACCACATCTTTTTCTCTCGTTACTTTCGCTATTCCCTCAAGGTCTATGACCGTTCCCGTGGATGTTTCACTGTAGGTGGTGAACACAACCTTCGCATCGGGATTTTTGTTGAGGGCGTCTTCTATCTGTTCGGGAGTGACAGCGTCTCCCCATTCGAGGGCGATTTCAACGATGTCTGCACCGTAGGACTGACAAAGTTCCTTCCACCTTTCTCCGAACTTTCCAGCAACGACAACGATCACTTTGTCCCCAGGACTCACGAGGTTTGCAACGGCGGCCTCCATGGCTCCTGTTCCCGTCGAGGCGAAAGCGTAGACATTGTTCTTCGTCTGAAAGAGATACTTGGCATCCTCAAGAGTCTCTTCCATTATGGAGACGAACTGTGGTGTTCTGTGGTGTATTGTTTCCTTCGCACCTTCTGTTAAAATATCGTTTGGGACTGGTGTTGGACCGGGTGCCATTATGTAGTGCTTTTTGAGAAACTTTCCCATGGAACTCCCCCTTTCCAGGATGGTGGTGCTTGTTATTTTTTTAACTAATTATACCACCGGTATTTTTACAAATCAGTGAAGCATATTTATCGAAAGCCCTCGAAGATGTGTCTCTGAATTTGCTATAATTTTGGAAGATGTTGGGAATATTATACAACGATCCACATGGAGGTAAACAGAATATTCACCGGAAAAGGAGGGAAAAAGCATGGTAAATCCGCTCATAAAAGAGGCAAAAGAAAAGATGAAAAAAACACTTGAAAAGATCGAAGACGAGTTGAAGAAGATGAGAACTGGGAAGCCTTCGCCTGCCATTCTAGAAGAGATCAAAGTCGAATACTACGGTGTTCCCACGCCTGTCAACCAGCTCGCTACGATATCCGTTTCGGAAGAAAGAACCCTCGTTATTAAACCCTGGGACAAGAGCGTTCTGTCCCTGATAGAAAAAGCCATAAACGCTTCAGATCTGGGTCTCAACCCCGTAAACGACGGGAACGTGATCAGGCTCGTATTCCCCACGCCAACCACAGAGCAGAGAGAAAAGTGGGTCAAGAAGGCAAAGGAGATAGTCGAGGAAGGAAAGATCGCCATCAGGAACATAAGAAGAGAGATAATTAAGAAGATCAAAGACGATCAGAAAGAGGGGAACATCCCTGAAGACGATGCGAGAAGACTCGAAAACGAGGTGCAGAAACTGACAGACGAGTTCATAGAGAAACTGGACGAGGTGTTTGAGATCAAGAAAAAGGAGATCATGGAATTTTGAGAATTCCCCAGCACGTTGCGATCATAATGGATGGAAACGGTAGATGGGCAAAAAAAAGAGGGCTTCCCAGAATAAAAGGGCACGAACGTGGTGCCCGTGTGCTTCATAACACAGTGAAATGGTCTCTGGAACTTGGGATAAAGTATCTTACGGCGTATTCTTTCTCCACGGAGAACTGGAAGCGCCCTAAAGAGGAAGTGGAGTTTCTGATGGATCTGTTCGTTCAGATGATAGATCGTGAAATGGACCTTCTCAGAAGAGAGAAGGTAAGGGTGAGGATCCTCGGAAGAAAGGAAGGACTTCCAGAAGGTGTTTTGAGAAAGTGGAACGAGGTGGAAGAAAAGACGGCTTCTTTTGACCGTATGACGCTTGTGATAGCGTTCAATTACGGGGGAAGACGGGAAATTCTGGACGCGATTGAAAGGATTTTGAGTGATGTAGAGAAAGGAAAGAGGATCGTTCTCAACGAAGAGACGTTCAGGGATTATCTTTATCTGCCGGACGTTCCCGATCCAGATTTGATAATAAGAACATCGGGTGAGCTTCGTCTCAGCAATTTTCTGATCTGGCAATCCGCTTACTCTGAACTCTACTTCACCAGAAAACTTTGGCCGGATTTCACAAAAAGAGATTTTCTGAGGGCGATAGAGAGTTATTCCAGAAGGGAAAGACGGTTTGGGGGTCTGGGTGATGGATGATCTGAAAACCAGGGTAATAACGGCAAGTGTTGTGGCACCGTTTGTTGTCCTGTGTTTTGTGAGTTATGAAAGTCTTGTAGGACTTGTTTCTGCCATCGTGATTCTTGCAGGTTATGAACTGATCACCCTGGAGCTGAAAGAGCGTGATGCGAGGTTTTTCTACGTGATACTCCTTGCGGTCTATCCCGTTCTGTATGGAGTGGTTTTCAAAGAACCAGTTCAGCCATTTTCCCTTGTTTTCATAGTCGGAGTGGTGTTTTCTCTTGCAACCGACAAAGATCCATCTCAGGTGTTCAGAACAGTTTCAGTTTTTTCCATCGCACTGGTGTACGTCTCTTTCTTTTTGAGTTTCTTCTTGCCGATATATAGTGAGTTCGGTGCTGCCAACGCTCTTCTTGTTCTCACGTCCACCTGGGTGTTCGATTCTTTCGCTTATTTTACGGGTTTGAAATTCGGAAAAACCAGAATCTCTCCGCACTACAGTCCACGAAAGAGCCTGGAAGGGGTGATCGGTGGTTTCCTTGGTGTTCTGATATACACGTTCCTTTACCGGTTGATCGTCAGCAACATCCTTTCTGTGAACGTGATAGACTACAGAACCTTTCTTCCCTTTGCCGGAGTAGTGGCGGTCATGGATACCTTTGGAGACATATTCGAATCTGCTCTGAAAAGACACTACGGAGTGAAGGATTCAGGGAAAACCCTACCGGGTCATGGTGGTATGCTTGACAGGATAGATGGCCTTCTCTTTGTTGCGCCCGTCAGCTACATTGTATTCAAAATATTCGAAGGAGTGGTGAGATGAGGTACATGACTTCCGAAGAGATAAGGGAAGCCTTTTTGAGATTCTTCGAAAAGAAAGGTCACAAGATACTTCCGAGTGCCTCTCTCATACCGGACGATCCCCAGCTTCTCTTCACAGTGGCCGGGATGGTTCCTTTCAAGCCAATTTTCTGGGGAAAGGTGGAACCCGTTTACACAAGGGTTGCAACCTGTCAAAAGTGTTTGAGAACGGTTGACATAGAAAACGTGGGAAAGACACCCAGACACCACACCTTCTTCGAGATGCTCGGGAACTTCTCTTTCGGAGACTACTTCAAAGAGGAGGCCATAGAATGGGCCTGGGAGTTTCTCACACAGGTTCTCGGTGTACCCGAGGAAAAACTCTGGGTTTCCGTTTATGAAGAAGATGAAGAGGCTTTCAGGATATGGAACGAAAAGATCGGACTTCCCGAAAAAAAGATCCTGAGATTTGGAAAGGAGGACAATTTCTGGGGGCCGGCGGGTCCGACGGGCCCGTGTGGGCCGGACACCGAGATCTTCTACGACACCGGGTACTCAAAAGGATGCCCGGAGGGGGAAGAGTGCACACCCGCAAACTCCGAGGGGCGCTTTGTGGAAATATGGAACCTTGTCTTCACAGAGTACTATCAGGACGAAGAAGGAAAGCTACATCCACTTCCCAGGAAAAACATAGACACCGGTGCCGGACTTGAAAGGTTCTGCGCGATGATGCAGGGAGTCTACAGCAACTTCGACACAGATCTGTTCCAGCCGATAATAAAGGCGATAGAGGAACTGACAGGTGTATCCTACAAGACGGATGAAGAAAAAGACATCTCCATCAGAGTTATAGCAGATCACATCAGAGCCATCACCTTCCTCATCAGTGAGGGGGTCTTTCCTTCCAATGAAGGAAGGGGTTATGTTCTTCGAAGGATCATAAGACGGGCGATGAGACACGGGATACTCCTTGGTATGAACGAACCGTTCCTCTACAGGGTGGTTGATGCCGTTGTGGAAAAGATGGGTAAGGTTTATCCGGAGATCATACGTGGGAAGGATATGGTGAAAGAGGTGCTTTCTTCAGAGGAAAACAGGTTCTTGAAGACACTGGAGCAGGGTATGAGGATCTTCGATGAGCTGGTGGAAAAGAAGGGAAAAATAGACTCACAGGATGCGTTCAGACTCTACGACACCTACGGACTTCCTCTTGAACTCACACTGGAGATCGCAAAGGAAAAAGGCGTGGAGATCGACGTGAAGGACTTCGATAGATACATGAAAGAGCAACAAAGAAAATCCAGGGAGGCCATGGGAAAGGTAGAATTTGCAAGAAGATACGAGTACCTGGAAAGCCTTCCGGAAGGTTTCAAAACGGAGTTCACCGGGTACGAACGCCTCGAAGACGAAGCAGAAACGGTTCTCATAACAAAGGAAAACAGACCGCTGGAAGAGGCAAAAGAGAAAGACACGGTGGAGGTGGTCTTTTCCAGAACACCCTTCTACGCAGAAAAGGGTGGACAGGTCTCTGACGTGGGCATGGTGGAATGGGAAAGTGGAGAAGGAAGGGTTGAATACGTCTTTGAAGCCCTGGAAGGAGTAGTTGTGCACAGAATCAAGGTGTTGAAGGGGGTTCTTCGAAAAGGTCAGAAGGTCTTTTTGAAGGTGGATAGGAAAAGAAGAGAAGATACAATGAGAAACCATACTGCTACGCACTTGCTCCACGCTGCCCTGAGGAAGGTGCTTGGAGAGCATGTGAGGCAAGCAGGGTCACTCGTTGCTCCTGAACGATTGAGGTTTGATTTTACCCATTACAGGGCACTCTCTGCGGAGGAGATAAAGAAGGTAGAAGACATGGTGAACGAGTGGATCATGCAGGCAATTCCCGTTGAGGTGAGATACACAAGTTACGAAGAAGCCGTCAGATCAGGTGTCATAGCGCTCTTTACGGAAAAATACGGTGATGTTGTCAGGGTGGTGGAGGTCCCGGGCGTGAGCAGGGAACTCTGTGGAGGAACCCACGTGAAGAACACGGGACAGATAGGTCTCTTCAAGATAGTGTCGGAAGAATCTGTTTCTTCCGGTGTGAGAAGAGTGGAGGCGGTAACAGGTTTTCATTCCTTGGAGTTGATCAGAAGATACGAAGATGTGATGATGAGGTTGAAGGAACTTCTCGGTGCCGGCGAGAACGAAATAGTGAGTAGAGTGGAAAGTCTTAAAGAGAAAGTCAGAGAACTGGAAAGAAGACTTTCTCAGGGAAGGGTTTCCGAAGAGAGAATCTCCGAGAAGAAGCTGGACGATGGAGTAAGGCTTTTCTATGGTGTTTTTGAAGGAGTAGAGCCGAAGCACCTTGGAGGAATAGCCGACAACGTGTTGAACAGGGAAAAAAGTGGTGTAGTGATTCTGTTCAGCCGTTTTGGAAACAAAGTGTCTTTTGTGGTGAAGGTTTCAAACGATCTTATAGGAAAATACGATGCCTCTTCAATAGCCAAAAGTATTGCAAAAGAACTCGATGGAAGCGGAGGAGGTAGAAAGAACTTTGCCCAGGCAGGAGGGAGACGACCTGAGAGGTTGAACGAAGTTTTGAATCGCCTGGAAGAGTTTCTGGGGTGAAGTTTTGTGGAACTCCTCGTTGATTCTCATGAACTGAGAGAGTGGCTTTTTTTACTCGACAAACTTGTTGGAACTGTGGAACCGAGTGCAAGGTTCGTTGATTTCTTCTTCAGGGATGGGCTCTGGCTCAGAGCGAGTGATAACTGTGCGAGCGTGGAGGTGTTTCTGGGAAAGATCCCGCGCTTTGAAGGAAGCAGAAAGGTTTCTCTGGATCTGCTCAAGTTCTTCTTGAGTGATGTGAAGGTCAAAGAGGTGTACATCACAATTTCACAAGACCATCTTGTTTTGAAAGCAGGAAACGAAGTGCTGGATGTCAGATGTAGAGTAGGAGAGGTCCCACTTGAAGACGGAAAAGAAGAGTTTCTCTGCACGCTCTCAAAACGCGAGTTCGAAAGCTCCGTCAATTTCGCAAGTTCAAATCTGGACGAAGGGGAATTTCTTGTTCTCCTTTTCGAGGAAAAAGATATTCTCATGTTCGGTCCCTCTTCGGAGATAGTGACTCTCTCTCAGATCTCTGCTGTTCCCACAACCTCCTTTTCCCTGAAAATACCTTATGTGACGGTGAGACACGTTTTCAAAGCTCTTCAAAGGCTGAACGTTCAGAGCCTGGACTTCTACGAAAAATCAGGTAAATTGGTGGTGAAATATCCATATTTCGTAATGGAGATCTGTGGAGACAGGGTGAGTATAGAGGAAAGAGAAACTCTCAAGCGAGTCCTTTCGGAGAGAGTTGTCGAAAGGTTGGAATCGAAAAAGGAAATTCTTGCCAAGCTCGTGAGAAAGGCAGCTGTTATCTCAAAAGGCTCTTATGCTACACTTTCAAGAAAAGGTGAGGTCATGAGAGTGGTCGTGAAGAAAAAGAATCTGAGCTATACAGCGGAACTTTTTGTAGAGCCGGGTAGAGACTTCCTCGTGGTCTTTCCATCGAAGAAATTGAGGAGCGCTCTTGCTCGAATGGAAGGGGAAAAGATCATCCTTGAGCTCACAGAAAGATTTTTGAAGATCACAAATCTTTCAGGAACTCGCGCTGTTTTTCTTGAGCTTGAGGAGTTCGCTTAATTCTTCTTCAGAAAAGGTGTACTTCGTGCTGCACCACTTGCAGATCACTTCTCCTTTTCCTTCTTTTTTCATATCTTCCAGTTCCTTTTCGGCCAGTACAAGGAGTGCGGATTTTGCTTTTTCCCGGTTGCAATCGCATCTGTACTTTATCTCCGCGGTTTCGACGAATCCCACCTTTTCTCCGAAGATTTTCTCTAGAACGTCCAGTGGTTCTGTCTCCTGAAAAAGTTTTGTGACGTAAGGAAGGTTCTTTATGTTGTTTTCTAGCATATCCACTTTTTCCTTTTCAAGGGATCTATCCAGAATTTGGACGGCAAATCCTCCCGCTATTTTCACGCCCTTTGAATCCATGAGAACACCGAGGGAAAAGGCAGACGGGATTTGCTCAGAAACGGTGAAGTAGTAGGCAAGATCCTCTGCAATCTCTCCGCTGACAATTGGTACCTGAGAAACGAAAGGTGTTTTCAAACCGAGGTCTCTTACGACTCTGAGGATACCTTTCCCGATGGCACCTGAGACATCGAATTTTCCCTTTTCGTTCAAAGGAAGCTCCACACTGGGATTTGCAACGTACCCTCTGACGGTGAATTCACTCGTCGATTGTGCAACCACCCTCTTTATGGGACCGTCTCCCTCCATAATCAGTGTCCACCGATCTTTTTCTGAAAGCCACGGTGTTACCAGTGCTGCACCGATGAGTGCCCTCCCGAGCACCACCGTTGCAAGATAAGAAAGATTGTGGCGTCTTCGGGCTTCTTCCACTACTTCTTTCATTCGAACAATGGAGAATCTCACCTTGTGATCGAACATGGTGCCGTAGTAGATCATGCTATCCTCTCCCATTCCTTTGCAATGAGTCTTGCAAGTTCGAGATCACTTTTGAAGGTCACCTTGAAGCAGAAAAGATCTCCTTCGACAACGGATATCTTCACTCCGAGTCTGTGAACGGGTTCTGTGTCGTCAGCCCACTCTTTTTCCTCACTGTGGGCTTTCTTCAGAAGGTCGTACGAGAAAGCCTGGGGCGTTTGAACTCTATAGATGCCCTCTCTTGGAACGTACTCTATTCGCGAATCATCGAGTCTTATGAGTGTGTCTGAGTTTTTCAGAGCAAGAGTGGCTGCCCCTGTTTCCTGTGCCTTTTTCAAGACCTCTTCGATGTGCTTTCTCCTCAGAAAAGGACGTGCTGCATCGTGTATGAGTACGTACGATGGTTTGATGTTTTCAAGGAATTTGAGGGCATTTCTCACACTCTGGCTTCGGGTGTTTCCACCTTCTACGATCCCAAGGATCTTTTCGTGCCTTGCTTTCTCTGACACATAGACTACCCAGTCTTTTGACACCACGATCACAACAGCGTCGATGACATCGCTGTCTAAGAGTGTTTTGAGAGGGTATTCGAATAGCATTTTTCCTTCTATTTCAATAAACTGTTTGGGGATCTTTTCTCCGAGTCTTTCTCCTTTTCCAGCAGCAAGCAGTACCGCAATGTTCATACGTTTTCTGTCTCCTTTTTCTTGCTCTTCTGGTACTGATGGAAGTAGTTGAGCTTCAGTGTTGCGATCACTCCCTCCATTTCACGACATGTCTGCTCGTCTACCAGGTCTTTGATCTTGTTGAAAATCGCGTCCAGTGTGTCTATACCCAGTCGGGCTTCACCGAGGTCCTGGTAGAAGTCTCCGTACTCGTCCTCCGTGAGGCCCAGTCTTGCCCAGCACCTTGCACTTATGGTGCTGAAGAAGAGGAGGATAAGATCCTTCATGGAGAGTTTTTCCTTCTTTTCCTCCATGGATCTTCACCTCCTCTCGATCTTCAAACCGTACTCATCTGCATCGACAACGATGTGGTCCCCTTCTTTAATTTCACCCTCCAGTATCTTATCGGCAATCATGGATTCCAGTTCGAGTTCGATGATCCTTCTGAGTGGCCTTGCACCGAGTGAAGGGACGTACCCTGCTTCAGCTAGATACTCTTTTGCCCTTTCGGTGAGTTCAAGGGTGATTCTTTTGTCTTTCAGTATATCTTCGAGCTGTTTTACCATGATTTCGACGATCTTCTTCACCTCATCCATCGTCAGAGGTTTGAAGTAGACGATCGCATCTATTCTGTTCAAAAATTCTGGTTTAAAGGTATTTCGAAGTTCCTTTTCTATCTCGAACCGAACGTTTTCTTGGGATTCCAGGATCTTTTCGCTTCCAATGTTGCTCGTCATGATGACGATCGTGTTTCTGAAATCAACCGTGTTACCCTTTCCGTCAGTCAGGCGTCCGTCCTCAAAAACCTGAAGCAGTATGTTGAAGACATCAGGATGGGCCTTCTCTATCTCATCGAGCAGTATCACACTGTAGGGTCTTCTTCTGACGGCTTCTGTGAGCTGGCCTCCTTCTTCGTAGCCTACGTATCCTGGAGGGGCTCCTATGAGCCTTGCGACGGAGTGTTTCTCCATATATTCGCTCATATCGAGTCTTATCATTGCATCTTCACTTCCAAATAGCACATCGGCGAGAGTTCTTGCAAGCTCCGTTTTTCCAACACCGGTTGGTCCCAGAAACAGGAAGACTCCGATCGGTCTTCTTGGATTTTTGATACCCACCCTAGCCCGTCTGATAGTACGTGCAACTATCTTCACCGCTTCTTCCTGATCCACCAAACGTTGATGGATCAGCTCTTCCAGTTTGAGCAGCTTGTCTTTTTCAGATTCCATGATACGGGACACGGGAATTCCCGTCCACTGTTCCACGATCTTCGCTACAACGTCTTCGTTGACCACAGGCTCTATCTTCTCTTGGCTTTTCCGTGCCTCTTCATACTCTTCCTTCAGCTTTTGAAGCTCCACTTTCAACCTTGCAGCTTCCTCGTATTCTCCTTTCACCACGGCATCGTTTATCTTGTCTTCAAGCTCTCTCATTCTCTCTTCCAATTTCAAAATCTCTTCAGATGGATACGAAGACTCCAGCCTCACGTAAGAAGCTGCTTCATCGATCAGGTCGACCGCTTTGTCCGGGAGGAACCTGTTGGTTATGTAGCGAGCGGAGAGTTTTGCGGCAGCCTCAAGAGCATCATCCGTTATTTTCACCTTGTGATGATCTTCGAAGACCTTTCTAAGTCCTTTCAAGATTTCCATTGTTTGTTCAACGGTGGGTTCTTCAACCAAGACTGGCTGGAATCTCCTCTCGAGTGCCCTGTCCTTTTCGATGTATTTTCTGTATTCCTCAACGGTGGTGGCACCTATTATCTGGATCTCTCCCGTTGTGAGCTCAGGCTTCATGATGTTTGCAGCGTCTAATGCACCTTCGGCAGCTCCTGCTCCCACCACCGTGTGCACCTCGTCTATGAAGAGAATGACTTCTCCTTTCTTTCTTTTCAGTTCATCGAGAAGGCGTTTCAGTCTCTCTTCGAAGTCTCCTCTAAACCGTGTTCCAGCAACTAGTCTTCCCATGTCGAGTTTGAGGACCCTCACGTTTCTCAGAAACAGGGGTACTTTTCCTTCAACGATCCTCTGGGCAAGTCCCTCAACAACGGCCGTTTTTCCAACACCGGGATCTCCTATCAGAACGGGATTGTTCTTGGTGCGGCGCGAGAGTATCTGTATCACCCTTCTGATTTCTTTTTCACGGTCCACAACAGGCATGAGTTTTTTCTCGCGGGCAAGCAGAGTGAGATCCACGGTGAAGCGTGCCAGTGCCTCGATGTTCTCTGCCTCGTCCGTTCTTCCGGTTGCCCTTATCTTTCTTATCGCCTCGTACACCCTCTCCGGTGTCACACCGTACCTTGAAAGGATACGAAACGCAGTGGAATCTGGAGAGAGGACCATCCCGAGAAGAAGGTGTTCGGTTCCTATCTTCGAGTCCCCCATTCTCCTTGCTTCCTCGCGTGCCTTTTCTATCACGTGTCTTGCGTCCGGTGTTATGAAGATCTGGGATACGGACGTTCCTTCTGGAACTCTGACACCGTATTTTCCTATGAACATTTCCACCTCGTCTTTCAGTCTGTTTATGTCCACGTTCATTTCTTTCAGAAGTTCTACACCAACGTTGTTTCCTTCTTCAAGGATCGCAAGTAGTATGTGCTCACTGGAAAGCTGATTCTGTCTGTACCTTGTCATTATATCCTGAATACTCATTATTACTTTCTGGGCTTTTTCTGTGTACTCTTCTAGATTGAACATGCGATCACCTCCTCAAAGAAATATTACCACGTGTGTTAATCTTTTTCTTAGCAGACACCAGTGGAGAGGAGATGAATATGAGGCGGAACGTTCTTCTTCCAGTGATCATAGGAGTAGGTGCGGTCGTTCTTGTGGTGTCTCTTGCAGGCAGTGGAAGAGTATGGAAGGATTTGAGGCATCTGGATCTTGAGTTCATTCTTTTGCTTTTTCTGAATTTTCTTGTGGTGATCACCATCGATGCTCTGAGGACTTGCATTCTTCTTGAAAAGATATCCTTCAAAACGTGTCTTTCAAATTCGTTGTGGGGATTCTATGCCAGTACTATAACTCCATTTGCGGCCGGAGGCCAGCCCTTTCAGATCTACCACCTTGTGAAATCCGGTGTTCCTTTCGAGAAAGCGGCTTCGGTGATAGCGGTGAGATTTTTCTCATCGTTTTCCTTTACAGTTGTGTCCGGTTTTTTCTTCTTCCTTCTCTATCTTGATACATTTCGTTCTCTGGGAATCCTGGGAGATCTCTTCTTCATTGGAATCGTTCTTGCTTTCGCTTTTTATGTTTTCATAATGTTTCTTTCCTTCAGCAGAAGGTTTCTTGAAAAGTTTTTTCTGTCCAGATTTGTCATGAAGATCATTGTGTTCTTCTCCAAGAAGAGTAAGGAAGAGGTGGAAGGTCTTATAAGAGAAAGGATCCTGAGCTACATATCTACCATGAAAAAACTTTGGAGGTCCTCCAGAACAAAAACCCTCATCACGATAGCTCTTTCTGGAGCGATGATTACAGCAATCCACACAAGTACGTATCTTTCGATGAAAGCTGTGAATCCATCAATAGAGGTGTCCCTTTTTCAGATAATCACGATTCAACTTGCTTTGAGCCTGGTTGTTTATTTTGTTCCCACACCCGGTGCAAGTGGTGCTGTGGAGATTGTTTACTATGTTGTCTATTCGAACCTCATCAGAAAAACGGATGCAGTCACATCACTCCTCATCTGGAGGTTCTTCAACTACTACCTGTTCATCATCCTGGGAATCATCCTTGGAATTGGCGGGTTAACAAAAAAACCGGAGGAAAAATCCTCCGGCTGATTTTTCTGGTGCCGAGGGCGGGACTTGAACCCGCACGGGCCGAAGCCCACATGGCCCTCAACCATGCGTGTCTGCCAGTTCCACCACCTCGGCAACTCCGAAAGATATATTAGCACAACTTCCTGGACTTTTCAAGTACCCTCGATGGGAATTTTCACCTTGACATGGATCCGAGGTTGTAGTATCATAGTTAAACGGTGATGGGTGCGTAGCTCAGTGGGAGAGCGCTTCCTTGACGAGGAAGAGGTCGCAGGTTCAATCCCTGCCGCACCCACCAGGGGAGCCGAAAGGCTCCTCTTTCTTTTTTAGAGCGAAGAATATGTGCTCTGCCCTCCATAGAATGGCTCTATCTCTGGAAAATTCTTTCTCCATCTCGAAGATCATATCCTCTTTTTCTCTCAGCTGAACCTCAGAGTAGTCAAAGACTCCTATTCCACGCACGTCGATCGTGTCAAAACCCTCTATGGACTCAATATCTTCGGGTTTGAATGCGTAGGAATTGAAGGAAAAAAGCGTGTTTCCTACCTCAAGGGTTTGAGTTTTCAAAAAGCGAGGAATCTTCTCCCAGGCATCTTCCTCTATTATGTTTTGGAGAAAGGTATAGAAGTTGTCCACCGTAGCTAGTAGGAGGCCATTTACTATCAGAACTCTTGCTATCTCGGAAAACGCCTTAATTTTGTTTTCAACGTAACTCAGAACATCCCCCATGGCCAGCACAGCATCAAAGGAACACGAAGGAAAGGGAAGATCTTCTGCACGAGCCTTCAGAAGTTTCTTCACACCCTTTTCTCCTGCGATTTTCAGCATTTCCTCGGAGGGATCAACCAGCGTCACATCAAAGCCTTTTCCCTGAAGAAGCAAACTCCATCTTCCCGTACCTCCTCCAAGATCCAGTACTTTACAAGGCTCCTTTAGGTGTTCACTCAAAAAAGATTGAATGAGTCGGTGATAGAGCCTCCATTTCGGTGTTTCATACATGGAATCGTACTCTTTTGCGATTCTGCTGTAATACTCCCAGGGACTCACAATCATTCTTTCACCTTCAGAAAAACAAGTTCTGTTTCGCCGTAGTCTTTTCTCTTGACGATCTCAAAGCCGGAAAGATTCAAACTGATCCTCTTGCTCTTTTCGAGAATCGCCAGACTGTCTTTTTTCATCACCTTCGGAAGAAGCTCCAGTGTCTTTCCGATAATATCGACGTCTTCGTAGGGAGGATCGAGAAAGATGACGTCGAATTTTTCTTTGGCTGTCTTCAAATAATCTACGGTATCTTTGCAGATCAACTTAGCGGATCTTCCTATTGTTTCAAGGTTTTCTTTGCATATCTTGAGAGCTCTCTTTGATTTGTCAACACACACGACTCTACTTGCTCCTCTGCTCAAAGCCTCACAGCTCACGACACAACTACCACAGAAGAGCTCCAGAAAGCTCTTTCCTTCCACATCCACCATGTTAAAGAGGGCGTTTCTCACAGAAGACATGGTGGGTCTAAAGAAATCTCCTGTTTTCAACTTTCTTCCTCTGTATTCGCCTCCTGTGATTCGTGTCTCTCCCATATGAGACTCATCACTTCCCTAATCTTTTTTTCAAGATCTGGGATCGAAGAGTTGTTTGGAATGACGATTCCCTGAGGAATCACATCTTTTTGAAATTTCAGCCTCTCTTTTGCAGATTCTTTTCTCTCGATGATCTTCTCTTCTTCTGCAACAACGGTGATAATGTGGTCACAGAGCGTGTCCAGTTTCATTCTTCTCAGAAGTGCGGCCTCTATCACGACAAGGCCGCTCCTTTTCTTCACGATATCTTCCACCCTTTTTTTCATTAGTGGATGAACGATTTGTTCGAGTTTTTTCAGTTTCTCTTCGGAACTGAATACGATCTCACCCAGTTTTTTTCTGCTCACCTTTCCATCTTCCAAAATCGACTCACCGAACAATTCGACGAGTTTTTCTTTCACCTCTTCCAGAACCTCATGGCCGATCCTGTCCACGTTCACTACGTAGGCTCCATAGTCCCTCTTCAGCACCTCACAAACGGTTGTCTTTCCTGTACCTATCTTCCCCGTGACACCTATCACCATACTCTCTTTGCCTTCTTTTCAAGTTCTGATTTGAATCTCTCGTACTCATCCATCGCAAGAAATATAACGCTCGAAGTGTTCAGTTTTTCTATTATTTTCGATATCCTCTCCTCAGCTGTGGGATCGTCTGAGACGACGATGTAGGTTCCCTCTTCTCCGAGTGGACCTCCCTCTATGAAAAAGACCATCTCACCCTCGTGCATTACCTCTTCGAAGATGCTCATTCTATGATCACCTTCTTGATGCGATCTTTTATTTCGTACTCGTAACCTTCTCTTCCCATAAGAGCGAATGTGATCTTCTTTCCAAGTTCCACACCCGGCTGATCGAAGGGGTTGATCTCAAGAAGATACCCCATGAAGGCCGTTGCAGCCTCGTAGTAAGCGAAGAACTGACCTACATTGTAAGGGGTGAGTCTGTCGAAGATCACTTTCATGTTCGGTCTGTTGTTCTTCTTGAGGGCTTCCTCTGTTCCTGTTTGTTCTGCAAGAAGAAGTTCAGAGAGTCTTTTTCTTGCAAGGTATTTGAGCTCTTCTCTTCCGGTGTCCGGTATGATTATCTCTCTGTCAAAGTTTTCCACCCTCAGAAATGTTATCACCTTGTCGTTCGGGCCTTCGTTGTAAAGCTGTATCTGAGAGTGCTGATCGGTTGCCCCTATTGCCTTCACCGGTGTCTGGCCCGTGAAGACCTCCTCACCTCTCAGGTTGTATCTCTTTCCCAAGCTTTCTGCCCACAGCTGCCTGTACCAGTCCACGAGGTACGTCATCCTGTTGGAGTATGCCATCATGACGGAGATGTTCTTTCCTCTTTCCAGATAGAGATAGTGTGTGAGGGCGATCATCGCCGCTGGATTCTCGAACAGGTCTTCCTTCCTGCATCTCTCGAACGCATCCCGGGCTCCCTCGTGGAGTTCTTCTATGTCGATTCCCTCTGCCATGGCAGAGAACAGGCCAACGGGTGTCAGCACACTGAATCTTCCTCCAACACCGGGAGGAACCTCAAGACTTCTGAAACCCTCTTCTTTCACCATTTTTCTCAAAAAGCCTTTCTCTGGATCTGTTGTGATGAGGATGTGTTCTTTCGGATCCAAACCGTTTGCTTCCAGAATCCCCCTTATGATCGAGTAGTTCGCCATGACCTCAGCTGTGGATCCGGATTTTGAGATCACGTTGAACAGTGTAGTCTTCAGATCTATCCTGTCGAGAACAGAGGCCATGAGATCAGGATCTACATTGTCCACAACGAAGACTCTCGCATAGCCGTTTCTTTCCTCTCTCGACATCTCGTTCCAGTTCAGAGGTCTCAGCGAATAATGAAGGGCAAGGTTTCCAAGACCAGATCCCCCAATTCCCAAAACGACCACCGTGTCGAAGTTCACCACCCACTCCTCGAGTTCCTTCACCGAATCGATCCATTCTCTGTCCAGTCTGGCAAAATCCGGCGTGTTCTCAGTGAAATTCTTTATCGCCTCTATCACCTTTTCCTTTGCTCTCACCAGATCTTCTTCTCTCAGACCACCGGAGATGTTCGGTTCAAAAAGATTTGAAAAATCAAACTTCAAAGCCATCCTTTTTCACCCCTCAGTAAACTATCAGTGTCTTGATGTCGTAACCTTCGAGCCTTTTTCTCGGGCTCAGGTAGGAAAGTTCCACAAGAAAGGCAAGAGCAGAGATTTCCCCTCCGAGTTTTTTGACCAGCCTTATCAGTGCCTCTGCTGTTCCGCCCGTTGCCAGCACATCGTCCACTATGAGGACTTTCTGATCTCTTTCTATCGCATCTTCGTGGATGTGAAGTTGTTCGGTTCCGTACTCCAGTTGGTACTCCTCGTACACGGTCCTGTAGGGGAGCTTTCCGGGTTTTCTCACGGGAACGAATCCCTTTCCCAGTTTGTAAGCCATGGCGGATCCGAGAATGAAACCCCTCGCCTCGGGGGCAACAACCAGATCGAACTCCCTGTCTGAGACGAGTTCACACATTCTGTCGATGGCCTCTCTGAAAGCCCTGCTGTCTTTGAGGAGTGGTGTGATGTCTCTGAAGATGATTCCTTTTTGTGGAAAATCCGGTATGTCCCTAATGAACTGTTTCAGATCCAATTCAGACACCTCCTATGAACAGGTATTTCTTCTCGTTCGATGGATAGAGTGCAAAGAAAGCGCTCCCACTTCCGGTCATCATTTTTAGAATGGACCCTTCTCCGAATCTTTCCAGACCCTGTAGAACACCGGGATGTTTCTCAAGGAATATCCTTTCAAACACGTTGTACGAGAGTTTTTTTATCTTCTCATAATCTCTTTCCAGATAGGCTCTGTGGAGTTCTTCTATGTCGCCCGGTCCTTTCCCGTACATGTCCGGTGTGAGGAGGCTGTACATTTTTTTGGTCGAAGAGGAAACGGGTGGAACGAAAAGGTCCACAGAGTAGCCCGTTATATCCTGAAGTTTTTCTACGATTTCTCCCTTTCCCCTCACCACGGCCGTTCCTCCGTACAGGAAAAAAGGTACATCGCTTCCCACCTTGATCGCCATCTCAATGAGTTTTTCAAAGGGTACGTTGAACAACTCTCCAAGGTATTTCAAAACGGTGGCGGCGTTTGAACTGCCCCCTCCAAGACCGGATCCGATCGGTATTCTCTTTTCCAGTTTCACTTTTAGCCCGAACACCAGTTTCGTCTCTTCTCTGAAAATCTCGTAGGTTTTCCTGATCGTGTTGTTTTCAGGCAGATCGATGTTGCTTTCCAGAAAGAAACCTTCTTTGCAGATTTCCACTGAAATTGTGTCGTACAGAGAGATCGTTTGAAAAAGCCCGAGTACGTTGTGGTATCCGTCTGCCCTCTTTCCAAGGACATCGAGATAGAGATTCAGTTTTGCGGGTGAAACAAGTTCAGCAGAACGCTTGCTGCTATCTTCGACCATCCCTCCATCACTCCCAGGTATTTCCCCAGTTCATCAAACCCGACGAGATGCCATTCGAACAGTTCTTTTTCTTTCATCGAAATGAACCTACCCTTTCCAGCAAAAAGAGCACCAAGATGTACCCTGCTCACTTCGGTGGAAGAGGAATTTATCAGACCGAGAAACTCCAGTTCCTTCAGCTCGATCTCTGCCTCTTCGTTCATTTCTCGCTCCAATCCCTTCAGAAATGCTTCCTGTGGTGTTTTCCCGTCTTCTTCCCGAACGTGTCCTCCTATTCCAAGAGAATACAGGTTGTGCAATCTCTTCTCCGATTGCTTCGGAGTTCTCTTTGTGAGAAGAACCCTGTTGCCATCCAGTATCACAACGTACGGAATGACCTGCTTTGTCGATTCGTCGTACTCTGCTTCCATCCTCTTTCGAAAAAAACCGTATCTTTTCAGAAAATCGAGAAACTCTCCCAGATCCGTTTTCAGAAAGCCTTCGAACCTTCCGAATTCTCTGTACACTTCCTCTGTTTTCACGACAAGGATTTTTTCGTCTTTCATCTCACTCTCTTCCCACCTCGTGGCCCGGTCTTTTGAAGAAATTCGTCTTTTCTTCGTCTGCTTTCAACTGTTTCCACCTGTGTGCGGCTGTTTCACAGAACCTCTGGAGTATAGCTGAAAGGTCGCTCTTTGTGAGAAGCTCTTCACCTATTTTTTTCTTCAATCTCTCACTCAACGTGTACTCTTCTTTCTCTGGATCGAAACTGATGTCTTCTGTGTAGTCCGCTGCGTCGAAATCGTCCAGAACCTTCTCCAGGAATCTGAGAGCAAATTCGATGAAAACATCTCCCACCTCATCGCTTCTCTTCACGTCGTGGAGCTTTTTTCTGTAGTCTTCGATCAGTTCCTTTTCCTGTTTCACAAAGGAGAGGATCTTTTCACCTTTTTTCATGAAAACCACCCACCTCCGTTCAGATTTTTTGTTTTCTCAGAGCGATGTATCCTACAGTTAGAATGGCTGCCGTTTCGAACCTCAGGATTTTCCTTCCAAGGTTCACTAGGATCGTTCTTTTCTTCAAAAGTTCTTTTTCTCTCTCGGAAAATCCCCCTTCCGGTCCCACAACGATCGTTATACTCCCGGATACATCCATTTCGAGTAGATTGACAGAACCATCCGGATCAAGGGTGATCACTTTCTCATCGAAATCGAGATTTTCCATCATTTTCACCTTTGGAAAGAGGAATCTTCTGCATTGCTTTGCTGCCTCTCTGACCACAAGCAACGATTTTTCCAGACTGACACTGTGCTGAGATCTTTCGAACCTGTAAAGCAGTATTTCATCCACACCGAGTTCCACACACTTTTCTATCAAAAGACGTGTCCTCTCCCATCGACCAACTGGAACGATCACCTTCAGTTTTTCAGAGGGCTCTTCTTCTTTTTTCTCGGTTTTCAGAATTTTAGCAGTTGCTTTGCTTTTTTTCAGCTCAATCAAAACACAGGTGTAAGAAAACCCCTCACCGTCTGTTGCTTCTACTGTTTCCCCTTCTTTCAGTCTCACAACTCTCATATGGTGTGCTTCTCTTTCATCAAAAACGATCTCACCATTTCGCGGTGTTCCGTAGAACAGGTGAGGCATTCTACGGTATCACCTCAAAACCTGTGTAAGGAACGAGTGCCTCCGGGACTTTAACGCTCCCATCTGGCTGCTGGTAGTTTTCCAGAATCGCAACCAGTGTTCTTCCCACAGCAATGCCTGAGCCGTTCAGGGTGTGAACGAGTTCGAGTTTGCCGTCTGATCTTCTTCTGTACCTCATGTTACCCCTTCTTGCCTGAAAATCCGTCACGTTACTGCAGGATGATATCTCCTTGTATGCGTTGTAGGACGGAAGCCACACCTCTATGTCGTACGTTTTGGCGGAAGCGAATCCAAGATCTCCTGTGCAGAGAGAAACGACCCTGTAGGGAAGCCCAAGCCTTTGAAGGATGGTTTCGGCATCCCTTACCAGTTGTTCCAGATCGTCGAAGGATCTCTCCGGTGTGGTGACCCAGACGAGCTCCACCTTGTCGAACTGGTGCTGCCTGATCATTCCACGTACATCTTTCCCGTAACTGCCGGCTTCTCTTCTGTAACATGGGGTGTAGGCAACGTATTTCTTTGGAAGGTCTTTTTCTTCAAGGATCTCACCACTGTGAAGGGCTACTAGGGGTACTTCTGCTGTTGGTATGAGAAACAGATCATCTTTTTCTGTCAGGTAAAGTTCTTCTTCGAACTTTGGAAGCTGTCCTGTGATCGTGATCGTTTCTCTTCTCACAAGGTGTGGAACCCACACTTCCGTGTAGCCGTGCTCCTTTGTGTGAACGTCGAGCATGAAGTTTATGAGTGCCCTCTCCAGTCTTGCAAGTTTTCCGTACATCACCGTGAACCTGGAGCCGCTGAGTTTGGAGGCCCTGTCGAAGTCCATGAGTCCCCAGGCAGGTCCGAGGTCCCAGTGTGCCAGGGGAGCAAAGTCGAATCTTCTCGGTTCACCCCATCTTCTCACTTCAACGTTTTGAGACTCGTCGGAACCAACGGGGACGGATTCATGGGGAATGTTCGGTATTCTGAGAAGAAGGTCATTCAGCTTCGACTGGAGTTCTCTCTCTTTTTCCTCGAGCAACTTTATTTCCTCGCCGATTCTTTTTCCTTCTTCGATCAGCACATTCGCCTCGGAGGATTTTCTTTCCTTTTTCAGCTTTGCCACATTTTTAGAAATCTCGTTCCTTTTTGCCCTGAGTTCATTGAGATTTGTGATCACAGAACGCCATTCGTTGTCGATCTCCAGTATCTTGTCTATGATATCTGTATCTTCGCCCCGTTTTTTCAGGGCATCTTTCACAAAGTCGGGATCCTGTCTGATGAGTTTTATGTCTATCATCCTATCCCTCCTTCATTTCAATTCTATCAGAATATGTACTTCACGAATTTTCTGAGTATGAACCCAAGAAAGATCGTTCCAACGATCATGAAGGTGGAGATGGCGTTCACCGTCGGGGAGATACCGAACCTTATCATGGAGTATATCTGTATGGGAAGCGTAGTTGAGCCCGGTCCTGCGACAAAGAAAGTGATAACGAAGTCATCGATGGACAGGGTGAAAGCAAGAAGAAACGCCGCCACTATTCCGGGAACAAGGTTCGGTATGATGACCCTGTAGAAAACCTGCAGGTCCGTACTTCCCAGGTCATACGCTGCTTCTATTATGTTCTTGTCGAAGTCCTGAAGCCTTGAATACACGATCATCATTGTGTACGGAATGGAGAAAGTGATGTGTGCCAGGATGATGGTGGTAAGTCCAAGTTGCATTTTGAGCATGGAAAAGAGCAGAAGAAGCGATATTCCTATGATCACATCGGGCACCACAAAGGGTAAGTAGGTGAGAAACCAGATGGTGCTTTCAATGCGAGTTTTCCTCCAGTAGAGCTCGACCGCTGTCACAGTCCCTATGAACGTTGCTATCACACTCGAGACGATCGCCACTATCAGTGAATTCTTGAAAGAATTCCACACGGAGTACTCCCTGGTGAAAAGTTCCACGTACCACCTCAGAGTGAAACCCGCCCACGCGGGCGATTTTGCCGCGTTGAACGACATGATGATGACTATGGCGAGAGGCAGATAGAAAAACACCATGGTCAAGATAACCACTGTCTTGATAAATCGACCCGGCGTCAACTTTTCCCTCTCCTTTTCATCACGATTATGATGCTCAGAAGTGCTATTAGTGTGAGGAGATTCGACATGGCGGATGCGACCGGCCAGTTCCTGATGGTCATGAGCTGTCTGACGATTTCGTTCCCTATCATCCTGGAGGAAACGCCTCCGACAAGATCGGGGATCGCATAAGATCCAAGAGCGGGTACGAAGACAAAAACAAAGGCCGTGAGAAGCCCCATACGAACGTTCGGAAGCAGAACCCTTGTGAACGTGTACATCTTGCTGGCTCCGAGATCCAGAGAGGCTTCAAGAATGCTGTTTTCTATCTTCTCCATGGCAGCGTAGAGCGGCAGTATGGCAAAGGGTAAGTAGGTGTAAACTATCACGAGAATGACGGCGAAAGGATTGTAGAGAAACTGCACGGGGCCAAATCCTAGAAGGTTGAGGAACTGGTTTATTATTCCGTTGTTTCCAAGAACGATCTTCCAGGCATAGATCCTTATGAGTGAGTTGGTCCAGAAGGGAACGACCGTGAGCAGAAGAAGGAAGTTCTTCAGGCGGCTCTTCGCTATGTAGAAAGAAACCGGAAGTGCCACGACGAGGGTGATGAGGGTGGCTGTTCCCGCTATCCAGATAGACCTCCATATGAGGTTCAGATACTTTGGAAGATACCTGTAAGCGTTCAGTGTGAAGTTCCACTGGACGCCACCGTAGATCTGTGGTTCCAGAAAGCTGTAGACGAAGATGATGGAAATCGGCAAGACGAACAGAAAAATCAGCCATAGAAGATAGACGTATCTCATTTCAACACCTCTACAATGAAACTGTCATCGGGATCCCACGCAACGAAGACTTCGTCTTCCCATTTTATGATCGGCTCGTCCAGTATGTATTTTGCATGCTGTTTGTAAACTTTCAGTATATAGCCCTCGTCGAGACGAACAAAGTACTTCGTCTGGTGCCCCATGTAGATCTCTTCTTCCACAACTCCGTGAAAGACGTTGAGGGTACCACCAGACTCGAACTTTTTCTTTGATATCCTTATCTTTTCTGGCCTGAGTGTGATAATCAATCTGTCTCCCTTTCTAGCCTCTTTGTCCTTGTAACATCTGAACTCCCCAAGTCCAGGACTTTTCACGACGTAATACTCGTCTTCTACGTCCAGGACCTCTGCCTTCATGAGGTTGGTCTCCCCTATGAAGGTGGCAACAAAAACGCTGGCAGGACTCTCGTAGACTTCATAGGGGGTTCCAACCTGTACGATCTCCCCTTCGTTCATGAGTGCAACCCTGTCTGAAACACTGATCGCTTCTGTCTGGTCGTGCGTTACGTAGATAAACGTGATGCCAACTCTGTCGTGAAGGTTGTCCAGTTCCACAAGAAGTTCCTGCCTCAGTTTTGCGTCGAGGGCGCTCAGTGGTTCATCGAGAAGGAGGACCCTCGGCTCGTTTGCGAGGGCCCTCGCGATCGCTACTCTCTGTTTTTGGCCACCTGAGAGTTGAGAGGGCATCTTGTTTGCGTGTTCTTCCATCCTTATCAGAGAAAGGAGTTCCTCTACTTTCTTTTTTATCTCGCTTTCGGGTAGCTTTTTGATTCTCATGGGAAACGCTATGTTCTCGAACACTGTGAGGTGAGGAAACAGTGCATAGTTCTGAAAGATGATGTTCACAGGCCTTTTGTTGGGGGGCAGGTTCAATATGGATCTTCCATCCAGAAGTACGTCCCCATTTTCCACGTCTTCGAAACCTGCTATCACACGAAGAAGTGTGGTTTTTCCACATCCAGAAGGTCCGAGAATGGAGAAGAACTCTCCCTTCTTTATAGTTAGAGAGACGTTTTTCAGTACATGGAAGTCACCGAAGAACTTGTCAACGTTTTTTATCAGGACCTCTCCGCCTATCAATTCCGTTCACTCCATCACATTATGATTTCAAGCCAGACTTTGTTGTAAAGTTCGAGGGCCTCTCCGACGTCCTCTATGAATTCACAGTTTTTGAGGTCTTCCAGGGTATATATCGGCTCTGTTTCCATGTATTTTCGAGCTTCCACGTTCGGTGAAGGAAGACCCAGGTAATCGGCTATCTTTGCGGCATTTTGTGGTTCAAGAAGGAAGTTGATGAACTCGTATGCAAGATCTACGTTCTTTGCCCCTTTTGGTATCACCATGTTGTCTATCCACAGTGTTCCTCCTTCTTTCGGTATGAAGAAATCGAAGTTTTCCTCTTCTCCTTCCGGTATCCTCTGGTACACATCCTCTGCGTATCCGTGAACCACCCAGTATTCACCGGTAACCACTCCATCGGCATACGACGTGGCATCGAACTTGGCGATGTTCTTTTTCCATCTGAGAACGACCTGTTTTGCCTCTTCCAGTTCTTTAGGATTTTTTGTGTTGACGGAATATCCGAGGTATTTCAGAGCAGCTCCAAGCACTTCTCTCATATCGTCGAGAAGAGTCATCCTTCCTCTCAGATCTTCTCTTTCGAAGATGGACCAGGATTTTTCGTACTCTTTAACGTACTTTTTGTTCACGATGATAACCGTTGAACCCATCATGTAAGGCACACTGTATTCATGGTTCGGGTCGTAAGTGGTCTTTGCAAGAATATCTTTGTCGAGGTACTTGAAGTTCGGTATTCTGGAAAGATCAAGTTTCTGAAGCATACCCTCTTTTGACATGATCGAGACGTAATCACCCGAGGGAAAGATGAGATCGTATCCTTTTCCACCGCCGGCCTTGAACTTTGCGTACATTTCTTCGTTCGATGCGTAGGTGTCATAAATCACGCGGCAGTTGTACTTTTCTTCGAACGCTCTGATCACGTCTTCAGGGATGTAGTCTGCCCAGTTGTAGATGTGAAGGGTGGCTTTTGCAAAGACCATGAAAGACGCCAGCATGAGCAGGGCAAGAAGAAGCTTTTTCATCTTCCATACCTCCTTTCTCCAATATAAAAAGCCAGGCCGTGTAGCCTGGCTTTCTGGAGGCGGCGGTGGGATTCGAACCCACGAATAGGGATTTTGCAGACCCCCGCCTTAGACCGCTTGGCTACGCCGCCGTCCACATAGATATAATACCATACATACGTGGGTGTTCAAGTGTCTTCAAGGTGACACGTGTCGTTCAGTAGAACGAGCCTTGGCCTGCTTTCCAACTCCACGATGCTCAGGGAGGCGTTGTCCAGTTTGAAGTTTCGATGAAGCCGAAGGGGAAGTCCAAGAACCCAGCAGATGAAGGATCTCAAAGAAAGAGAATGTGATACTATGACAACATCGTTTGAATTGTTCAATCTTTCCTGAGAAACGATCTTCATCATAATCCTCACCATTCGATCCTGAACACTCTTCATCGATTCCAGTCCCTCTGTTCCAAAATTCGGATCTGCCGACCACTTTTTGAACTCCTCCGGATACTCTCTCATTGCTTCCTCTACTGTGAGACCGTTCCATAAAGATATTTCACACTCACGAAGATCCTTTTCGACGATGACCTCTTTTTTGAATCTTTCAGCGATTTCTCTTGCAGTCTCAAGGCATCTTTTGAGTGGGCTGGAATAGATCGCATCCACTCTTTTCAACCTTTCCGCCAGCTTTTTTGCCTGCTCTTTTCCTTTTTCGTTCAGTGGGACGTCCGTGATACCCTGCCACAGTCCCTTTTCGTTCCAGATGGTTTCCCCGTGTCTTATCAGATAAAGTCTCATTCGTAAGATCACCTCTTTGTGCTAGACTCTAATGGGAGGTGGTGGTTTTGAGAACGATTCTTTTTGTTCTTTTTGTGGCCGTTTCAGCCCTTGTTTTTTCCTGGAGTGGACACGAGGGGCTAACGTATTACATCGTGAAAGATATTGTACCAGACGAGATGGTGAAAATCACCCCCTATACCTATCAGGAAGAAAGGTTTTACAATCTCTCAAAACTCGTTCTCGAAGATGTCTGTGGCAAAGACACGATGGAAGCATGGGAAGGAGCCTTGCTTCCTCCGAACCCTTCACCCGTTGATGGAAAAGTTCCCGCATGGCAGATACTGACCGTTTACTCTTCTGAACCAGACTGGGGAATGGACCAGGGACTGGGGCTTTCATCGTATCAGTTTCTTATAGGAAACAGCCAGGGAGTGCGCCATATGAAATATCGCATCATGGGACTTGAATTTTTCGAAGCAGACAAGAGTTTCTACTACTTCCACGATCTTGCAAAAGAGGCGTTCAGAAAAGGTGACAGATACTGGGGCTACAGGTTCCTTGCAAGGGCTCTTCACTACATAGAAGACCTTTCTCAACCCTATCACAACACACCAGGAGAGGTCGGAGAGATCCTTCAATCGCTCTTCGACAGATCCATCATGAAGATGTTGATGAACGCACACTACGTGTACGACGATTATCTTGCGTACCTCATCTACTCAGGTGACGAGGAAACGATAAGAACGATAGAGGAGGCAGAGCCCATCTTTCTGAAATCAGAATGGCACCTTGTTCAGGGGATCAGGGAACTTGCGCTTTCGTACTTTCCAAAGATCCACAGGGAGTTAAAGAAGGTTTTTGGCGACAGACTGAAAGAAAGAAGCGGTAATTTGAAGAGTTTCACCGTCGTTTCGGCAGAAGAATTCAAAGAGGCAGACAAAAGAGGAGATCTTGTCAATCTGAAACGCTACACTCTGGAACTCGTAAGAAAGGTCTCTTCTTACCTTAAGGGATACCTCATCGATTTTCTCAAGACTGTGAGATCTTTTTGAGTGCTTCTTTCAATGTCTTCCAGGCAAGAAGGAAGCATTTTACTCTTGCGGGGTAGTTCTTTATGTCGGACATGATCGAAACGTTTCCCAGTTTCTGTCCATCGAAAGGCTCACCCCGCGCCATCTTCTCTGCTTCTTCAACTATGGATTCAACGTTTTCCAGACTCTCATTTATGATCCTCTCTATCATCAAAGAAGCAGAAGCCTGACTGATAGCACATCCTATTCCCTCGAATCTGGCGTCTTTTATCACACCGTCTTCCACCTTCAGGTAGAGTGTGATCTCGTCACCACAGGATATGTTCTTTCCTTCCTCCACGACGCTGGCGTCTTCCACTTTTCCCCTGAACTTCTTTGAGTTCGCATAGTCCAGGATGGCTTCTGAGTAGATCATCTTGAAAACCACTCCTTTACCTTTTTCACGCCCTCCACGAAGATTCTAACATCTTCTTCCGTGTTGTAGAGATAGAAACTCGCCCTGCAGGTAGAATTCGGAAAGTCCAGAAGGGATTGTTCTTTCAGAAGATTCATCAAAGGTTGTGCACAGTGATGACCGCTTCTTATGGCCACACCAAATTCCTGATCTAGAATATGGGCCACATCGTGTGGATGAACCCCTTTTATGTTGAAAGAAACGATTCCATGCTGTCTTTCGTCTAAGGGACCGTAGAGTTCCACTCCATCTACCTTGAGGAGCTTCTCCAAGGCTAGTTGGGTCAATCTTTTTACCCTCTCATGCACTGCTTCGAACCCGATTTCTTCAAGATAGGCCAGTGCCTCCTTCGAAGCGACGATATCTGCTATGTTCGGTGTTCCCGCCTCGAATTTGTACGGAAGTTCGTTGAAGGTCACATCCTCCAAAGACACTCTATCGATCATCTCCCCACCGTAGAGGAAGGGTTCCATCTGTTCGAGGAGTTCTTTCCTTCCGTAAAGCACACCCACTCCCGTGGGGCCGAGCATCTTGTGAAGGGAGAAAGCAAGAAAATCCACACCGATTTCCTTCGGTTTTACTCGTTCGTGTGGCAAAAGCTGTGCGCCATCGAGCACTACGATCGCATTCGGGAAGATGTTGCGCAGTTCCTCAAATGGTATTCTTTGACCGGTTACATTTGAAAGACCAGTTATGGCGATGACTTTCGGATTCTTTCCTTCGTGTTTCATTAGATCGTCCATCTCGAGTGTACCGAACCTTCCAGACGGCCTGATGTATTCGAGTCTGTAACCGTAAAATCTGGAAAGCCTAAGCCAGGGAACAAAATTTGCATGGTGTTCAAGGAGAGAGATGAGCACCAGATCGCCCTCTTTCAACAGGCCGCTTCTCAAAAGAGACACAACGACCAGGTTTATCGCCATCGTGGTTCCAGAGGTGAAGATGATCTCCTGTGGAGAAACTTCCAGAAAATTTGCAAATTTCTCCCTGGATTCTTCGAGTTCAACTGTGGCACGGGAAGCAAGGGTGTGAACAGCCCTGTGAACATTCGAGTAACTTGTGTAGTAGAACTCTTTCAGTTTTTCCACAACACGTTTTGGTTTCAACGTGGTGGCCGCGTTGTCCAGGTAGACGAGTCTTTTTCCGTTTATTTTTGTCTTCAGTATAGGAAAATCTTCATACAATCTGGTTGACAACATCTTCCACATCTCCTTTGACAGATTCTTCCAGTTCGTCCAGAAGATCTGAAAAGATTCCCCTCACGATGAGCTTTTTCGCTTCAGCCTCGTCAATCCCCCTGGACATGATGTAGAAGAGCTGGTTTTCGTCGAGAGAGGACGAGCTTGCAGAGTGAGAAGCTGTAACTTCGTTCTCGTCCACCCACAGACTCGGAATGGCTTCCATGCGAGCCTCAGGAGAGAGTATGAGAGTGTGTTCTGCCTCCTCGGCAACGATGTTCTTCGAACCTCTTTTCACATCCAGTATGCCACGAAAGACGATTTTCCCAAATCCATCCACCACACCGTTTCCCTTCAACCTTCCCTTCGCTTCCTCACCTTCAAACCTCATGAGGTAGAGGAGGTCCGTTATGCCTGTTCCGTTCTGATAGAAGTAAGATCTCATATCCGTCTCGCTCAGTTTACTCTTCTTCACAAGAACGTATCCAACCTTTCTGTGACCGAACGCTCTGAAGTCCCTCATCGAAAGTTTTGCACCTTCTTCGAGCACGATGAACGCGTTGTCGAAGGTGAAATCTCCTGAGAGATCCACGTTGATGAACTTCAACGTGGCGTTTCTTTTCACAAGGATCCTCATCACCGTGTTTCTGAATCTCCTCACCTTTGATATCCTGTGGATCTCCGCCTCTTTTTCCACAATCACAAGAACGTTCTCCACTCCATCTTCGGATCTGATCAGATGCTTCCCATCTCCGTATATCTTAAAATCCGTAAAGAACGCGTCTCCAAGAAGAACGAACTTTCTGTGTGATCCTTCAAAGTCGAGTTTCTCAAGAAGGGATATGTCCACATCAAGGTCCACGTGGTTGAACGAAAGTTCCGGAAGTACCATTCCATCAAGACTGCATCTTTTCCACTTTGGAAATCCCCATTCTTTGTAGTATTCCAGGAACTTCTTTCGTCTCCATTCTTTTAAGGGTCCTTCTGTTTTCTCCAGCGCTTTCTCCAGAACATCGTATCCATAGTCGTTTTCTGAGAATATCTGTGGGGTCTCCCAGACGACCGCTTTTTCTCCATCGTGTTCCAGTACCAGCGTTTTTTCCATATCGAACACCTCACCCTATACTCTTTTCTATTTCCAGTTCGAGAAGTTTGTTGAGCTCGACGGCGTACTCAAATGGGAGCTCCTTCACAACTGGTTCCACAAATCCTTTCACTATCATCGATTTTGCCTCCTGTTCTGAGAGACCTCTACTCATGAGATAGAATATCTGATCCTCTCCTATTCTTCCAATCCTTGCCTCATGCCCCACGTCTGCTTTGTCTGTTTCCACCTCTATTATGGGAACTGTGTCACTCTTCGATTTGTTGTCGAGCATCAGAGCCGCACATTCCACGGATGCCTTACTGTTCACAGCCTCTTTTGTGATCTTCAGAAGGCCCCTGTAGAAGGCCCATCCACCGCCAAGAGAAATACTCTTTGCGCTCACAAGAGAACTCGTGTACGGGGCAAGGTGAACGACTTTCGAACCTGTATCCATGTGCTGGCCTGGTCCTGCGTACGTGATGGACATGCTCTCTGCCCTTGAACCCTTTCCCTTGAGTATCGTCATCGGGTACAGCATAGTCTTGTAACTGCCAAGGGATCCAGACACCCACGTCATCGAACCCTCTTCCTCGACGATCGATCTTTTCGTGTTGAGATTGTAGGTGTTTTTGCTCCAGTTCTGTATGGTGAGGTACTTGACCTTTGCTCCTCGTTTGACGTATATCTCAACCATTCCGGCGTGGAGATTGATGACGTTGTATCTTGGAGCTGAGCATCCTTCTATGAAGGTGACTTCACTGCCTTCTTCTGCAACGATGATGGTGTGTTCGAACTGTCCCATTCCGGGATTACTCATCAAAAAGTAAGCCTGAAGAGGCATGGGAATCTTCACGTTGGCTGGGACGTACAGGAAAGTTCCTCCGCTCCAGATGGCTCCATGAAGTGCAGCGAACTTGTGATCGGTGTTGGGAACGAGTTTCATGAAGTACTCCTTCACAAGATCGGGATACTCTCTCACGGCACTCTCCATGTCCAGAAAAATAACACCGAGTTTTTCCAGTTCTTTCTTTATGTTCTGATAAACGATCTCTGAATCAAGCTGCGCTCCAACGCCGGCAAGGTATTTCTTTTCGGCTTCGGGTATTCCCAGCCTGTCAAAGGCTTCTTTCACCTCCTCGGGTACCTCTTCCCAGGAAGCACCTTTTTTTGCATCGGGTCTTATGTAGGATACGATCTTTCCCAGATCGAGTTCAGAGATGTCCACACCGAACCTCGGGTTGTGCCACTCCTTGAATATCCTCAAGGATTCGAGCCGATGTTTCAGCATCCATTCTGGCTCATTCTTTGCCCGGGATATCTCTTCTATCAACCTTTCATTGAGCCCTGGAGGAGCTTTGTAGGCAGTTTTCACTTTGGGAACGAAGTTGAATCTGGAATCATCTAGGATGATTCTTTCCATCATCTCACTCCTTCCAGGCTGTAACCCTTTTCCTCAACTTCATCAGCAAGTTCCGCTCCACCGCTTTTCACTATGCGACCATCCACATAAACATGTACTCTGTCAATCCTTTCCAGATAATCCAAAAGTCTTTTGTAGTGGGTGATGATGAGAAGCGTGACCCTCTCTTTGTTGAGATCGGCAATAGTCTTTGCTATGAGTTTGAGTGCGTCCACATCGAGGCCTGAGTCTATCTCATCGAGTATGAGAAGCTTGGGTTTCAGAAAAAGAGCCTGAAGGATTTCGGATCTCTTTTTCTCGCCGCCGGAAAATCCAACGTTCAGGTATCTCTCGAGAAAATCTCTTCCGAGTCCCAGCTTTTCTGACTGGTTTTCCAGTTCTCTTCTGAGTTCAAGGTAGTTTTTCTCTTCTCCGTGAACCTTTCTGTGCGATGTGATGAGAAACTGTGAAAACTTCACCCCTTCTATCTCGTAGGGATTCTGGAATGTCATCATGATACCTAGCTTTGCCCTTTCGTCAGGTGGTAGGTCTTTTATAGAGCGTCCTTCAAAGAGGATGTCTCCTTTTGTTACAACGTACTTTGGGTTTCCCATTACAACGTTTGCAAGAGTGGATTTCCCACTGCCGTTTGGCCCCATGAGAACGTGCACTTCACCTTTTTCTATTTTGAGGTTTACTCCTTTCAGTATTTCCTTTTCCTCGTCCCTCAACTTCGCATGCAGATCTTTAATTTCAAGCATCCTGTTCCCTCCTCTTATGTTTTCCTAATTTATTATACCATGTCTTGAGAGAATAACCCTTTCGTTCGAAATTTTTAAGGTTGAAATAGTAAGGGAGGTCTGGTGGTATAATAAAAAATGGGCCGGGGTGGCGGAATTGGCAGACGCAGCGGACTTAAAATCCGCTGGGGTTTACAACCCCGTGTCGGTTCGAGTCCGATCCCCGGCACCAGACACCGAGGCACCAGAAAGGTGCCTCTTTTTCTGGAGGGATGTTATGAAGGTGGAACTGGTATTCGAAAATGCAAGATGTCTCATCGAACTGGATGAATCCTGCGAGGTGGTTGAGAGACTGAAAGAAAAAATCCCATTCGAAAGCACGGTGAACACCTGGGGTGAGGAGATCTACTTTTCAACTCCTGTGAGCGTTCAGAAGATGGAAAATCCCAGGGAAGTGGTAGAAATAGGAGATGTTGGCTATTGGCCTCCTGGAAGGGCGTTGTGCCTGTTCTTCGGGAAAACTCCCATCAGCGATGACAAAATAAGGCCAGCAAGCGCTGTGAACGTGATAGGAAAGATCATTGAAGGACTAAAAGATCTGAAAAAAGTGAAAGACGGTGAGAGGGTCACCGTCAGATTTGCATCCTCATGATCTCTCTGTATGCTTCAACGATCCTGTTTCTCACCTCGACGGTGAGTCTGAGAGCGATCGAAGCCTTCTCAGCTTCTATTATAACTTCGTGGATGTTGCTGATTTTCCCTTGAGCAAAATCATCTGTCAGTTTCTCTGCTCTTTTCTGGATATCGTTTACTTTTTCCAGAGCTTCTTTCAAAGCTTTTGAAAAGTCACCATCCTTTTTCTTCTGGACCTTCCCAGCGTCTTCTATGGGACCGAGTCCTTCTATCCTATCCACCATGTCCTATTACCCCCTTCCAATTTGAAGGGCACTGTTTACCATGTTCTTGGTCACGTTGAACGCCGCCACGTTCGCATCGTAGGCCCTCTGAGCGTTTATAAGATCGACCATTTCCCTGACTATGTTCACGTTCGGCATCCTCACGTATCCGTTTTCGTCTGCATCAGGATGTGTGGGATCGTAAACGAGTCTGAAGGGTGATGTATCCTCCTCTATTTTCACTACCTTCACACCTGCACTCTCTATTTTACCATCTCTTGTTCTTCTCAGGTATTCAGCAAAAACTGGGACTTTCCTTCTGTAAGGCTCTCCTGTTTCTGTCCTGGTGGTTTCTGCGTTCGCTATGTTTGTGGAGACGATCTCAACTCTGAGCCTCTGTGCGGACATACCCGTTGCGCTGATGTTCATTATATCGAATTCGCTCATCATCTCACACTCCTCAGGACAGCGTTGTATCTGTCTATGTTCATCGACATGAGTCTGGTGAGAACCTGATATCTGAGCCCGTTTTCCACAAGCTGAACCATTTCGTAGTCGATGTCCACGTTGTTACCGTCGTTTCTCATGATTGTATCGTCCTGTGTCAGAACACGTGGCTCCACGACCCTTTGAGAGCCTCCCATATGTTTCTCACTGGTCCTCGTGAGTTCAAGTTTCGTCTTCGATTCCTTCAAGAACTCTTCGAACGCCACGTACTTTCTCTTGTAACCGGGAGTGCTCACATTCGCTATGTTGAGTGAATGCACTTTCTGTCTCAACAGTGAAACATCCATCGCTTGCTTCAGTGTGTAGAAGTTGGAGTTGAACATTTTCACACCTCCACTGTTAATGTTCTCCATTTGAGGTATTCATTCCTAAAATTTCTTCGATGTTGTTTTCTATATCGTGTTCTATCAATTTTGCTATGATCTCATCGAGATCTCCATCGAGAATCTCCTGAAGCCTGTAAGAGGTGTAGTTTATCCTGTGATCGGTGACCCTGTTCTGTGGGAAGTTGTAGGTTCTGATTTTCTCACTTCTCTCTCCTGTTCCTATCTGTGATCTTCTCTTCTGAGAGAGTTCTTTCTCCAGTTGTTCTCTCTGAAGCTGATAGAGACGTGCGCGGAGGATCCTCAAAGCAGTCTGTTTGTTCTGATACTGCGATCTTTCGTTCTGACAGGAAACGACGATTCCCGTTGGAATGTGGGTGATCCTCACGGCGGACTCTGTTTTGTTCACGTACTGGCCACCGTGTCCCGAGGCTCTGAAGGTTTCTATCTTAAGGTCCTCTGGTCTTATCTCGATGTCTTTCTCTTCTATCTCGGGAAGGACCACGACGGTTGCTGTTGAGGTGTGAATTCTACCTCCAGATTCCGTGATCGGCACCCTCTGAACTCTGTGAACACCACTTTCGTATTTCAGAATACTGTAGGCGTTTTTTCCTTTTACAAAGAAGACCGATTCCTTCACTCCTCCTAGATCCGTCTCATGCATCTCAGCGATTTCCACGTTCCAGCCTTTCCTTTCTGCATACCTCGTGTACATCCTGAAAAGGTCGCGCGCAAACAGAGCGGCCTCTTCTCCACCTGTTCCTGGCCTGATCTCTACGATCGCTTTATCTCCTGTTTCAGGAGACAGCAAAAGGAAGAGTTCCTGAAAGAGGCTATCGAGTTCTTTTTCGTACCTGTCGATCTCCTGTTCGTTTTCTTCCTCTTCTTTCAGAAGTTCTATGAACTCCTGTGTTTCCTTTATCCTGTTCACGATGCTCTCTATCTCTTCAAGCTTTGCGTACTCTATTCCGTAGTTTTTCATCTCTTCCGGGTTCAGATCGGGTCTGGACAGCTGTTTTTCCAGCTCTTTCTTTTTCTCCTTCAGGACTGAAGAGATCTTTTCCACTAAACCTTCACTCCTAATCTTCTGGCCACCTCCTCCTGGTTTCTGGCAAACTGAATAGCATCTTCCTTCGAGATGTCTCCCCTGAGAGCTGCCTTCACCAGGGCATCGTCGAAGAGAATCATACCGTGCCTAGCACCTGCCTGTATAACTGACTCCAGTTGATGGATCTTGTTTTCTCTTATCAGGTTTCTGACAGCCGGTGTTCCCACCATGATCTCTACGATGGGTGTGAAGCCTATTCCGTTTGCCTTTGGAACGAGTCTCTGATAGATGACAGCGATCAGAGTGTTTGCAAGTTGAAGGGCGATTTGTCTTTGCTGGTGTGCTGGAAAGACGTCTATGATCCTTTCTGGAGCGGAGGCAGCAGAATTCGTATGAACCGTTGCGAGGACGAGATGTCCCGTCTCCGCTGCAGTGAGGGCGAGTGCCATCGTCTCGAGATCTCTCATTTCTCCAACGAGTATCACGTCCGGGTCTTGTCTGAGTGCGTATTTTAGGCCGTTGTAGAAGGAGTCTGTGTCGGAACCGAGTTCTCTTTGATGTATGACGGACTTTTTGTTGGTGAAAACGTACTCTATAGGGTCCTCTATCGTTATTATGTGGTACGGAAAGTTCTCGTTTATATGGTCTATCATGGCAGCGAGGGTTGTGGATTTTCCACTTCCCGTTGGTCCAGCAACCAGTACAAGGCCGTATTTTCTTTCAACGAACGTCTTCAAAATCTCGGGAAGCCCAAGTTCCTGAAACGTTCTGATCTTTTTTGGAATCAACCTGAAGGCAACGGCAGGGTTTTTCCTTTCGTAATAAAGGTTTCCCCTTACCCTGATCGCATCTCCTACGGTGAAGGAAAAATCCACTTCTTTTTCTTTTGGAGGAAAGGGGTGTCCTATTTCCAGAAAGAGTTCTTTCAAGCTGTTCATCACATCTTCTCTGGTAAACTTACCGTATTTTTCCTGGGGGACGAGTTTTCCATCGATCCGATAATAGGGAGGGCAACCGGCTGAGATGTGAACATCGGTTGCCCTCAAACCATAGGCTTCCGTGATGATCTTCAAAAATGATTTGTCCGTCACGATTTCACTTCCTTTCCCCTTTCAAAACAGCAAGACACCTGGGACAAACGCCGGGAAATTCTTCAGATTGGGAGATCTCGGTTGTGTATTTCCAGCATCTTTGACATTTCTCTCCTTCTGCGTGTTTTGCGGTAACCTCGACGAGTTCTCCTTTCAGTTCACCAGATCCATCCGAAAGGTGCACCTTTGATACGATGAAGAGTTCTTCGAGAACGTCTCTGTACTCTTCGAGAAGGGCCTTCACAGAGTCGTTTCTTGGGACAAGGACCACCTCAGCGTCCAGAGAGTGTCCTATCACGTCCTGCTGTCTTTTCTCTTCAAGCGCCTTCAGAACGTCTTCTCTTATGGAGAGGAGTTTTTCGAAATCCTCCATGATCTTTCTGTCGATCAGATCCTCTCTGTACTCCGGCCAGTACTCGGCCTGGACTGTTTTGTATTTTCTATCTTTTTCGTGAAGGTGTGAATACACTTCCTCCATCGTGAAGGTCATGATGGGAGCGAGGATCTTCATGAGTGCGATGAGTATTTCGTGCATCACCGTCTGTGCCGATCTTCTGTAGAGAGAATCTTTTGCCTCGACGTAGAGCCTGTCTTTTACAACATCAAGGTAGAGAGAGCTGAGCTCTGTTGTACAGTACTTCACCACGAGGTTGTAGACTTTGGAAAATTCGTAACTGTCGTAGCACTCTGTGGCACGTTTTATGACTTCCTGAAGCCTTCCGAGTGCCCATTTGTCAATGGTGAGAAGCTTTTCGTAAGGTACTCTGTCCAGTTCTGGATCGAAGTCCTCAAGGTTTCCAAGCAGGAATCTGAACGTGTTCCTTATCTTCTTGTAAACCTCTGTTTGTTGTTCCACTATCCTCATGGAGATCTTTATATCGTTGAAGTAATCGCTACTTGCAAGCCAGAGCCTCAAGATCTCTGCACCGTATTTTTCGACCACTTCCATGGGATCCACAACGTTTCCAAGGGATTTGCTCATCTTCCTGCCGAGTTCATCCTTTATGAACCCGTGCGTCAGTACTTCTTTGTATGGGGCAGATCCCCTCTTTGCAACGGCGAGGAAAATGGAAGAATGGAACCATCCTCTGTGTTGATCGCTTCCTTCAAGGTACATGTCCAGCGGGAAAGGATGGTCTTCCCTCATGGTTATGTACTCGAAAGAGGACCCAGAATCGATCCACACATCGAGTGTGTCGAGCATCTTTTCAAAAGAGTGCGCCCCACACTTTGGACACCTGAAACTTTCAGGGATCAGTTCTTCCACGTTTTTTTCAAACCACGCGTTCGTTCCTTCCTTCTCCACGATCTTCATGAAGTGTTCGATCACTTTTGGATCGAGAGTGACTTCTCCACATTCCTTACATTTGACAGCCGGTATGGGAGTTCCCCAGACACGCTGTCTTGAGATACACCAATCTGGCCTTTCCTCCACCATGGATCTGATTCTATTTCGACCCCACTCCGGTATCCATTTGACCCTGTCTATCTCCTCAAGTACCCTCTGCCTCAGGTTGTTGTGATCCACCGAGATGAACCACTGTTCGGTTGCCCTGAAGATCACCGGTCCCTTACAGCGCCAGCAGTGTGGATAGGAGTGTGTTATGGTGGATGCATGAACGAGTATTCCCTTTTCTTTCAGGTCCTCTATGATAACTTTGTTGGCATCCTCTATGAACATTCCACTGTATTTCCCCGCTTCATCGGTGAATCGTCCTTCCTCGTCAACCGGAGAGACGATGGGAAGACCGTATTTCACATGACCATAGACGTAATCCTCTTCACCGTGCCCCGGAGCGATGTGGACACAACCCGTTCCCGTTTCCAGAGAAACGTAGTCTGCCAGTATCACGCGGGAAGTCTTACCTTCGAAAATGGGATGCTGGAATTCTTTCCCTTCCAGATCTTTACCCCTTATCTTTCCTACCACTTCGGAACAGTCGACACCCGTTTCCCTGGAGAAAGCCTCAAGAAGATCTGTAGCGATCACCCATCTTTCTTTTCCGACACTCACAACGGAATACTCAAAATCGGGATGAAGCGCGATACCAACGTTTGCTGGAAGGGTCCAGGGGGTGGTGGTCCATATCACGATATAGAAGTCTGGATCATCCTTCGATCTGAACTTCACGTATATGGAAGGTGATCTGTGATCATGGTACTCGATTTCCGCTTCTGCAAGAGCGGTTCTACATCTTGGACACCAGTAGATTGGCTTTAAAGACCTGTAAACGTTCCCTTGTTCAACGAGAGTCTTGAACACGTCGAGGATCTTCACCTCGTAGTCCGGTTTGAGAGTGATGTAAGGATTGTTCCAGTCTCCACGCACACCCAGTCTTTTGAACTCTTCCCTCTGTATATCAACGAATTTCAGAGCAAACTCCTCACACTTCTTTCTTATCTCTGCTGGTGACATCTCTTTTATCCTGTCACCAAGTTCCTGAGAAACCCTGTGTTCTATGGGAAGACCGTGGGTGTCCCATCCTGGAACGTACGGTGCTCTGTACCCTCTCAACGTCTTGTACTTGACCACGATGTCCTTCAGAATCTTGTTCAGTGCCGTTCCGATGTGTATGTGTCCGTTGGCGTACGGTGGGCCATCGTGGAGAACGAAGAGGGGTTTTCCCTTTCTCTGCTCGAGGACGTAGTTGTAGAGATCCATCTCTTCCCATTCTTTCAGGAAGGCTTTTTCTTTGTTGACCAGGTTCGCCTTCATTGGAAACGAAGTCTTTGGCAGGTTCAGTGTATTTTTGTAATCCAACGCTTCACACCTCCTGCGTCACGAGAGTAGTTTCTTCACCTTTTCTTTCAATTCATCGAAGTTGAACGATTTTACAACGTATTCATCGGCAGCCCACGATGAAAGATCCGACCTGTAATGAGAATACGCGGTGAGCAGGACGATTCTGGCATCTTTCTTCATTTCACGAATCTTTCCCGCAACTTCTAGACCGTTCATTCCGGGCATCTCTATGTCGAGTATCATCAGGTCGTAATCACCTGTAGAGAACTTTTTCAAGGCTTCTTCACCGTTCTCCGCTGTCTCCACTTCGTACCCCTCTTCTTCGAGTTCTTCTCTTAGGAGTTCTCGCATGTTAGGTTCGTCGTCCACGACGAGTATTTTCTTTTTCATTCTCTCACCTCTTTTCTTGGTGTTTTAGGAATCTCGAAAATGAACATAACTCCTCCTTCGGTGTTCTCCACCCATATCTTTCCTTCATGTTCATCCTCTACAATTTTCCTGCAAATAGGAAGACCAAGACCCGTTCCCTGTGTTTTGGTGGTGAAGAACGGTGAAAATATCTTTTCTTTCAATTCTTCCGGAATCGGAGGTCCTGAGTTCCAGACAGAAACTCTTGCCACATTGTAGACATCCTCCGACTTTATTCTTATCTTACCATTTTCTCCCGTTGCCTCTATCGCATTTTGAACAAGATTAATCAACACCTGCTTTATTCTCGACCTGTCAGCCTTCACCCTGAGATTTTCATTGTCAGTTTCAAAGAGAAAATCTATGTTCATTTCATTGAGTTTTTCCTCAAAGAGCACGTAGACTTCTTTTATGAGCTCGTTCAGGTTGAACTCGGAAAATTCCAGTATCTGCTCTTCTCTACTGTACTCCAGTATTTCCCTGACGATTCCCTCGAGCCTTGAAAGTTCACCGGTGATTATATCCACATATTTTTTCAATGTTTCGGGATCGTCTATGTGTTTTCTTATTCGTTTCACAAAGCCACCTATTATGGTAATGGGGTTTCGAATTTCGTGAGCGACACGTGCAGCCATCTCTCCCAGTATTGAAAGCCTTTCTTTTCTCTTTCGTTCCTCTTCGTACATGTACAGCTCGGTTACATCATCGACTGTGATGATCACGCCCTCGAGGAGTTGTGTTTTGGTGTTCCTCAGTGGAGAAAATCTCACGTTGAAGTATTTCTCTTGAAACCTGTAGAAGTTAAGAAAAATTGGTTCATGTTTTTCCATGACACTTTCGGCAATAACACCTATTTCTTCAAATCCAGGAAGACTCTTCAACCTCTTTCCGAGCACCCGTTCCTTCCTGTAGCCAAAGAGTAACTCTGATTTTTTGTTCCACTCTGTTATTCGACCATCTCTGTCCAGTGTTATGATGGCGGCTTCCAAGCTCTCCAAAATGCTCTCACTGAAATTCTTCAACTTTTCCACAAGTTCGTTTTGACGCTGAAGATCCAAGGTTTTCCTTTTCAAATCCTCGTAGTTGATAGCGTTCTCCAGGGCAAGGCCCGCACTCTCCGAAAAGAGTTTCAGAACGTCGAGATCCAGATCTGTGATCGGTCTTCCACTGAATCTGTTGTCCACCACAACTGCCCCAAGGGTGTCCCAGCGCCCTAAGAGAGGAAAAACAACGAAGCTTTCGCTTTTGAAAGCATCGAGTACATCTTCTGCTTCATAACCCATTTTTCTGAGAATGTCTCTGGAGACTCTCACCGTACTCTTTCTTAGAACAACTCTCTCGAAAATGGGATGTCCTCTATAATAGAACCTTCTTTGTTTCAGTCTTTCGCTGAAACTTGTTCCAAAAGAAAATGTGAGTGCCTCTTCCCTGAGAAACTGGACAAGATCGGTGTATCTGAGGGTTCTTTTTCTGAGATAGCGCTTCAGTTCTTCGTGTTCCTGCTTTGTATCTCCGCCTAGGGCAGAAACGACCACCAGAGAGTTAGTAACATCGTCTTTTTTCAAAAGGATCGCCCGATCGAAATTGAAAGCCCTCTCTGAAACAAGACTCAGAAGAATCACCCGATACAGATTGTTTGGATCGTAGACGGATCGCATGGCCTGGCTGACGTAGTAAATTATCCTCATTCTTTTTATATGTTCTTTCTGAATCTCCACCAGTTTTGAGTGTTCTCTCAGAGCTTCCTTCATCTTCTGTATATCCTCTTTGAAGCGTGACTTTTCGTTCAATGACTCAACCAGTTCCAGGAACTTTCTACAGAAGAGATCTTCTTCTTCGCTCAGTTTTTCTTCTCTTGCAATAACGAGGTAGAACCTGTTCTTCAGCTCTCTTATGTGAACATTCGAATATGTTCTCTTTACCTCATCAAGAGACATACTCTCTCCTCTGGAGGAAAAGGAGGCGTGAGTGTCGATGAAGAACACCCCATCTGCGCAGAGAAGCCTTTCAACAGTCCTGAGAGATCGCTTGAAGAATTCTTCTTTCGAAAGGTGGCAGGCAAGTCTGAAGAAAGAGAATAGAGTCCTGTAGATGGAAAGGCTTTTAAACAGCTTCACCATGAGTGCTGAAGTGTGATCGTGTGCCACGATTGTAAAGTGACCAATCCTACAGGAGTACACTCCTTCAGGAATGTCTGTGTTGTCCTTTATCACCTCTATTCCCTGTATCTTCTTCAAATCCTTCAAAGTCATGTTCTATCACTTCCTCGATCCATCGTAGATGAGATCCCCTCCAGAACACTCTGCCACATTCTGGACATCTTGAGAATCTTTCCGAACTCAAAAATACGTAGACCGGGACCTTTCCGACTGCTTCTTCTCGTCGAATCGGTACTAACTCTTTGTTACAGAATGGACACCTTGGCTTTCCCTTTTTAAAACGTTCAAGAACTACTTTGAGACCTTCCTTTTCTGTGGTAACAAGTAAATACTCTTGGTTGTATTTTTCGAAAAAGCGGGCAAGTTGTTTGTTTTTTGTGAGAAGGAGTCTTTTTTCTTTTCTGCAGAAAACGAGAGCTTCGGCTGGCGTTTTTGCTTGGCAGATTGCGACGTCCAGTCCGAGCGTTCTCATTTTCTTTGCCAGAGGGATAAGGGTTGAATCCACAGCCAGGCGATATTCTTTCATCTTTTGCCTCCTCGTTCAATTCTATCATTTAATGATAAACTAAAAATTGGGAGGGATCGGCTATGAAGATAGAAAGACTCGATAAATATATGTGGAGGATCCCTAAAGAGGGAAAGATGAGGGTGGACGCCATCGTTTTCACAGACGCCGAGAGTGTGGAGGATCCTCAGTTCAAAGAAGCCATGAAGCAGCTCATGAACGTGGCAACGCTTCCTGGGATCGTGGAGTACGCCCTTGCCATGCCCGACATACACTGGGGGTACGGCTTCCCGATAGGCGGTGTTGCAGCTTTTGACACGAAAAATGGGATCATCTCACCTGGAGGAGTTGGTTTCGACATAAACTGTGGTGTTCGGCTCATGAAAACAGACCTCATGTACGAAGATGTCAGAGCCAGATTGAAGTCCCTCGTTGAAACCATCTATGAAATGGTGCCTGCCGGTGTTGGAGCAAGAGGAGACATTGTTCTTGGGAAAAAAGGTCTCAGGAAGGTTCTCGTCGAAGGAGCAGAATGGGCAGTAAAAGCTGGATATGGTATGGAAGAGGACCTTGAGAGGATAGAAGACGGTGGCAAGATACACCCCGCCGATCCCAACTATGTGTCTGAGGAAGCCTTCGAGAGAGGAAGTGACGAGCTCGGAACACTTGGAGCGGGGAATCACTTCATAGAAGTTCAGATGGTAGAGGAGATCTACGACAAGGACCTGGCGGAGTTCTTCGGTCTGGAAGTGGGTACGATAACGGTCATGATACACTCTGGAAGCAGGGGTTTTGGACATCAGGTGGCAACGGATTACATAAGACTCATGAGGGACGGCCTGAAAGAACACAACAGGGACCTACCCGACAAGCAACTCATAAACGCACCATTTGAGCATCCACTTGGTCAGGCTTATTATTCTGCTATGAACTGTGCAGCAAACTACGCGTTCGCAAACAGGGAGATACTCGGCCATTTAGTCAGAAAGGCCTTCTGGAAAGTCTTTGGAAAAGACACACGTGTGGAACTGATCTACGATGTTGCCCACAACATAGCCAAAGTGGAGGAATATGAAATAGACGGTAAACGAAAAAAACTGGTTGTTCATAGAAAGGGCGCCACGCGCTCTCTTGGACCTGGAAACGAAAAAGTTCCAGAAATTTACCGGGATGTAGGTCAGCCCGTTATCATACCGGGTGACATGGGAACGGCTTCTTACCTTCTGATCGGTACCAAAAAAGCCGAAGAAGAGACCTTTGGATCAACAGCACACGGCGCTGGAAGGGTTCTTGGTAGATCTGCCGCTCTGAAGAGGTGGAGTTACAGGGAGATCCTTGACGAGCTGGAGAAAAAGAACATCGTCGTCATGAGCAAAAGCAAAAAAACGCTCGTCGAAGAGGCGCCCGAGGCTTACAAAGATGTGGACAGGGTCGTACACATCGTGCACGAGATAGGTATCTCAAGGAAGGTTGCCAGAATGGTGCCGCTCGGCGTTGTGAAGGGGTGATTCCATGGTTGAGAGGATGTTCGTGAGGGAAGTGAAAGGGAACAGAGTAGTTGTAACCAAAGCCAGAACGAGTGCGTGTGGAAGCTGTCCAGCAAAGAATATATGTATTTCTGGAAACGAGATAAATGTCGAAGCAGAGTGGGATGGAAGAGAGCAGTTAAAACCAGGCGACGAAGTGATCGTGGATATTCCCGAGTACAATCCCATGAAGGTATCAACCATCGTTTACTTCGTTCCACTTGTGATATTCGCCGCTTTCGTGATAACTGGATACTCTCTGAACTGGAAAGACTGGCTGACGTTCTCTGCCGCACTTGGAGGGGTTTTCGTCTATTACTCTCTTTTGCGTTTCAGAAAGAAGGACAAAAAACCTCCAAAAATCATTGGTAAAGCTACTTAGGAGGTGTTCCCGTGACCTTGGAAGAGATAGCTTCCACGATAGAAGGAGTGATTCTCACCGGAAATGGAACGCTGGAAATAGAAAAGGCCATTGCAACGGATCTCATGAGCGATGTACTCGCTTTTGCTGAGCCAGGGGTTCTTCTGATCACCGGACTTCACTCTCCACAAGCGGTGAGAACAGCCATGGTGGTGGGCATCCCAGCGGTTCTTTTCGTCAGGAAAAAAGACATTCCGGAGAACATCGTTAATCTCGCGAAGGAGTGTAACATAGCCGTTCTTGCGACCAATCTTTCTATGTTCGAGACGTGTGGAAGGTTGTTTTTAAAGGGGTTAAAACCGATCAGGAGAGGATAGAATGAGTGTTTCCATTATAGACAGGCTCCAAGCAGTATTCCAGGATGTGAGAGTTTCCGAGTTCATGAATCCTGATGTGGTCTACGTAACTCCTGACAAAACCCTCCTTCATGTGAAGGAAATTATGCGTATCAAGAGGATCTCTGGAGTACCAGTTGTGAACGAAGAAAAGCACGTTATTGGAATAGTCAGCTTGGAAGACATAATAAAGGCCTTAGAGGGTGGCTACATAAAGGACAGCGTGGAAAAACGTATGACCAGAAACGTGGTATGTTTGAGAGAATCCGACACTCTACAGGACACAGTGAAGACGTTTGAGAAATATGGTTATGGAAGGTTTCCTGTTGTGAACGATGAAGGAAAACTTGTTGGTATCGTCACAAAGCACGATATCATATATTTCCTTCTGGCAAAACTTGGTATCATGTACCTTCATGACAAGAGGATGGAAGAAGTTCTTGAAAAGGGTACATCACTTATCACCGGGGAAACTCTAGAAAAGGGAAAGGCAGATTTCGTTTTCCATATAGATTACTTCGATGTCAACATGATAGGTATCGGTGCCTCTAGATTGAAGAAGTTTCTTCTGGACCGCGGGGTGGACGAGGAACTTGCAAGGAAAGTAGCGATCGCAACTTATGAGGCGGAGGCGAACGTGGTCATCCACAGCGAGTCTGATGGATACATATACTGTTTCATAGACGATGAAAAGATCACGGTGAGAGTGGAAGACAAAGGAAAAGGTATTGAAAACCTCGAACTTGCCATGAAGGAAGGGTATTCCACAGCACCCGATCACATAAGAGAACTCGGTTTTGGAGCGGGAATGGGGCTTCCGAACATGAAAAGGTACTCCGATAAAATGGTCATCATCTCAGAGGTAGGAAAAGGTGTGATAGTCGAGATGGTCTTCTTCAGGAGGGATGAACGTGAGGATAGGGGAGATAGTTGAGAAACTTGGTCTGGAACACGTGTGTGGGGACTTGAACGTTGAAGTGGAACACGGTTTCACCTGTGACCTTTTGAGTGAAGTCCTTGGAAAAGCACAGCCGTCCACTCTCTGGATCACCGTTCAGTCTCATGTGAACATAGTTGCAGTTGCAACGGTTGTCGGGATAAAAGGAATCATACTCTGCAATGGGCACGAGTACGAAAGAGAGACGATTGATAAGGCCAGAGAGAACGGGATAGTCCTTTTGAAGTCCAGTGAGAACTCTTTCATGGTTTCGGGGAAGGTGTACGAACTGGGGTTGCGATGAAGGCAGATCTTCATGTGCACACGTGTCTTTCACCGTGCGCAGACCTTCTCATGATACCACCTGTTATCGAGAAGACGGAAATGGACATCCTGGGGATCGTCGATCACAACAGTGCAAAGAATGCTCCTGCTTTTTCGAAGATGAAAAAGCTCGTTATTCCCGGTGTGGAGATACAGACTGTGGAGGATGTTCATCTAATTGGATTCTTCACAGATTTTGAGGATGCCCTAAAACTCACAGAAATCGTGTACGAACATCTTCCCAGGTTAAAGCATGATCACGAGAAAATGGGATATCAGCTTCTCGTCGACGAAAACGGTGACTACATCGGTTACGAGAACGCACCGCTTGGTTTTCCAACGAACCTGACGATATCTCAGGCAGTTGAGCTTGTTCTGTCTTTCAGAGGAGTGCCAGTTTACGCTCACGTTGAAAGAAGGTTCGGTGTTCTGTACCAGCTTGGTTTTTTTCCGAACCTCGATGTTCCAGTAGCCGAGGTGGTGAGTGAAGAAGGAAAAAGAAAAGCGGAGGGAAGATTCAGAGTCATAGTTTCATCCGATGCGCATTTTCCCGATGAGGTAGGAAGAAAATACATAGAACTGAAGGGGAAACCCGATTCACCGAAGAAGGTTCTGGATCAGATACTGAACGGTGAGTACACTCTGGGAGGTGTTCTGGATTGGTAAGGGTGAGATTTGCACCGAGTCCAACAGGATATCTGCACGTTGGTGGGGCAAGAACCGCACTGTTCAACTTTCTGTTCGCAAGGAAGGAAAAGGGAAGATTCGTTCTGAGAATAGAAGATACCGACCTGGAAAGGTCAGAAAGAGAGTACGAAGAAAAACTCATGGATTCTCTAAGATGGCTCGGACTCACATGGGATGAAGGACCCGATGTGGGTGGAGATTTTGGACCGTACAGACAGAGCGAGAGAGTGGAGATATACAGAAAATACGCAGAGATTCTCGTGAAAGAAGGAAAGGCATACCACGTCTACGCCTATCCAGAAGAGATAGAGGAGATCAGAGAAAGACTCCTTTCGGAGGGAAAACCACCTCATTACTCTCAGGAGATGTTCGAAGAGTACGATACACCAGAAAGAAGAAGAGAGTACGAAGAAAAAGGTCTTTCACCCGCTGTTTTTTTCAAAATGCCAAGGAAGGACTACTCTCTGAACGATGTGGTGAAAGGAGAGGTTATCTTCAAAAAGGGCTCGATAGGGGATTTTGTGATAATGAGAAGCAACGGCCTTCCCACCTACAATTTCGCATGTGTGGTGGACGACATGCTCATGGAAATAACCCATGTGATCAGAGGAGATGATCATCTATCAAACACACTACGACAGCTTGCAATCTACGAAGCCTTTGGAAAAAAACCACCCGTTTTTGCACACGTTTCCACCATACTGGGACCGGATGGTAAGAAATTGAGTAAAAGACACGGAGCCACCTCCGTGGAGGCCTTCAGGGAGATGGGTTATCTTCCGGAGGCAGTGGTGAACTATCTGGCGCTCCTGGGTTGGTCCCATCCAGAGGGAAAGGAGATCCTGAGTATAGAGGAGCTGGTCGCTTCTTTCTCCCTGGACAGGCTCAGTCCGAACCCTGCCATTTTCGATCCGCAGAAACTGAAGTGGATGAACGGGTACTATTTGAGGAATACATCTTTAGAAAGGCTAGTGGAACTTTCCAGGCCATTTTTCGAAAAATCAGGCTTGAAGGTAGACGATGAGAATTATCTGAAAAAGGTCTTGGAGGTCACAAGAGAGCGGGCGGAAACCCTTGCCGATCTACCGGGGGAGGCACGCTTTTTCTTCGAAGATCCAGAACCGATAGATATACCAGAAAATATTGAGCCTGCGTTTGTTTCTCTGAGGGAGGAACTTCAGAGCGTTGACTGGGAGATGGACCGCATCGTAAAGATCTTCAAGAAGGTGCTGAAAAACAGCAAAATAAAGCCCAGAGATTTTTACATGACGCTGAGAAGGATTCTCACCGGAAAGGATGAGGGTCCAGAACTTGTGAACATAATACCAATCCTCGGTAAAGAGGTTTTCATGAGAAGACTCGAAAGAGCGCTGGGGGGAGGAACATGAACCTTCAAAAACACGGAGAGGATTGGAAAGGAACAGTTGTGATCGTTCATGGTCTTGGTGAACACTCCGGAAGGTACAGAAGACTGGTGAGGGAATTTGTCTCAGAGGGTGTTCAGGTGATCACTTTTGATCTTCCCGGTCACGGAAAAGCCGAGGGAAGACGGGGGCATCTTCGATTCGAAGATGTTTTCAGGATTCTTGAAGACCTCAGCCGTGATCTAAAAAGATACGTTCTGTTCGGTCACAGCCTTGGTGGTCTTTTGAGCATCAGATACGTTCAGACTTTCCAGCCGGAGAACCTGAAGGGATTGGTGGTGTCTGCCCCCGCTCTTTCACTTTTGGATCCACCACTGCCGATCCTGGTTCTCTTTGTAAAATTTCTGTCGATGTTTGTGCCATTTCTCACCATGAGCAACAACATAGATCCGAAAGACCTTTCTCGAAGCAAAGAGGCGGTGGAAGCGTACATAAAAGATCCTCTCGTTCACGACAGGATCTCGTTCAAACTGGCCTCAGATATGCTCTCGCACATGAAGAGAGCCTTTAGAGAAGCGGACAAGATAAAAGTTCCTGTTCTCATTCTTCACGGAACGAACGATCGCGTGGTACCTTTTGAGGGAAGCAAAAAATTCTACGAAGCGTTGAAAACAGAGAAAAAACTGGTGAGTTTTCCGGGTGGTTACCACGAACTGTTCGAGGATCCTGAGCATCAGAAGACTTTCTACCAGACTCTGGTGGAGTGGAGTATAGAAAAACTCGGGAGGGAATGAATTGGAGAGGATCAGAAGATTCGTTGAAGACAAGGCGTTTTTCTTCACCACTCTGTACATTCTGATATCGTTTCTGGTGTTCAAGGTGTTTCCGGAAGTTTTTGCGGTCATCACGATGATGATATTTTTTACACTGCTGCTGGATCCCGTCGTTCGGGTCTTTGAGAAAATGAGATTTGGAAGACGGGTTTCCCGTGTTGTGGCACTTTTGTTGTTCTTTTTTGTGGTTGTCTACTCTCTCTATGTGATCATTCCTCCTGTGTTCAACGAGTTCGGCAATTTCATCGAGTTTATAACGGGTGTTTTTGAGAACAAGGTGTGGAAAGATTATGTGAAATCACCCGAGCTGGTTCCCGTCTTCGACAAGATAATGACGTTCCTCGAGCCCAAGCTCAGCGATCTGTTGAACTACGTTTTCTCGCTTGTGACCACCAATTTCCTCTCCGTTACTACCGTGGTGGTATTCACACTGTTTGGACTTGGTTATACCATTTTCTACACTCGTGAGATCGCCAATTTCTTCGTTTCAATCTATCCAAGAAGCGCTAGAGAAGAAGCAAAAAAGTTTTTGATCAGCGTCTACAGCAGTATGGGAAGGTACATAAGGGTGATCTTCATAAACGCTCTTATCATCGGTCTTTCGTACTGGATTGTGTTTGAGATCTTCGACCTGAAATACAGTGCCATCATCAGTCTCTGGGCGTTCGTGACCAACTTCATACCGATTGTTGGAGTGGTTCTCGAGTACGTTCCCGTTTTGCTTTTTTCTCTCACACTCGGTGTGAAGGGCGTTTTACTCATCGCCCTGTTTGCCATACTCATCCATGCTGTTGCCTTCATCGTGTTCATCCAGCTGATGAAGGGATTGGAAAAGCTCAATCCTGTTTATATAATCCTATCCATATTGTTTTTTGGCAAGCTCTTTGGTATGTTTGGATCCTTCGTTGGAGTACCACTTGCCCTGTTCCTCAAAGTCTTCTGGAAAAAGTTCCTGGAGCCCCTTCTGGAATCGGGGTGATATCTTGTGGAGGGTAGCCCTATTTTTCCTTTTCCTTTCCACATTTCTTCTGGCCATTTCTCTCGATGAGATAAAGGAAGTCTCAAAAACAGATCTACAGAAAGCCATCAACTTGTTTCTGAACTACGTGAAGGAGAACCCCTCTGATCCAGAGATTGAAACGGTAGGGGAACTTCTCTTTGCAAAAAAGCGACTGGTCGAAGCTCATCCTTCACTGTCAAAAGAGATTTCCTCTGAAGATCTTCAAGGACTGATGAAGAAGCTGAAAGATGAAACATTCTTGGAGGAGGAAACCGATCTTTTGAAGAGAGTTTTCTCAAATTTAGAATCGTTTGTAGGGAGCCTTCAGAGTCTAAGTGATATACTTGAGTACCCGTTTTTCTGGAAACTGAACGTTCCCCTGAAGATAGAAAAACCGGACGCTTTTGCAGAAGAACTCATCAGTAGATTTTTTGAAAACCCATTCTTGTTCTCTTACGAAGTGATCTCCGCACTCTCGAAGATCAAAAACGCAGAAGAAATAGGTCTTGCCATCGTTCAGAAAATAGAGAATCTGCCACTCGAAGAAGGAAAATATCCGTATTTTCTGAGACTCTTTGAGATCGCAAGGACCATGGGGTACGATCGACCAAGTGCCCTGGAAGAAGAGATCAGAAAATACCTTTCTTTGATGACAAGGCTGAATTCTTCCATCTCGCCCGAAGACTCAAAAGAAATCTTCTCTGAATACGAAAGTCTCACCATTCCAAAGGAAAACCTCAGAAAGAAACTGGTTTTTTTCTTCAGTGAAAAAAGAGCCAGAGCAGTTCAAAACACTACATACATCTACTTTTTCCTGGTTCTACCCGCTTTTTTGTTGTTTTCAGCAAGGTTCAGAGCGTTTCTTTACAGAACCCTTGGTTTGAAAAAAAGAGCAGCTTCGCTCTATTTGAAGCTGCTCCAGAAAAGTCCAGAGAACGTGAAACTCAGATTGAAACTTGCCAGACTCTACGAAGAGCTTGGCATGCATGAGAAGGCAATGGAAGAATACGAGATCATAAAGAAGCTCTCTCAGGTTTGAATCCAGTAATTCGGCGCTTCTTTTGTTATGATGATGTCGTGTGGGTGGCTTTCTTTCACACCAGCGGGTGTGACCCTGACAAAGACGGCCCTTTCCTGAAGTTCCTTTATCGTTCTAGCTCCTACGTATCCCATACCGGATTTCAGGCCGCCGATCAACTGATGTACCACATCCTTCACGGTGCCCTTGTACGGTACCATGCCCTCTATTCCCTCCGGAACGAACTTGTTCTCCCCCTCCTGACCGTACCTGTCGGCGCTGCCAGACTTCATCGCACCGAGGCTTCCCATTCCCCTGTAAGCCTTGTATTTTCTTCCCTGATACAGTATCGTTTCTCCCGGGGCTTCTTCTGTTCCTGCAAAGATACTTCCCACCATCACACTCTCAGCACCAGCTGCCAGGGCCTTTACGATATCACCGGAGTATCGAATCCCCCCATCTGCTATGATCGGGACGTTGTATTTTCTGGCGACTTCGGCACATTCCATGATGGCAGTGAGCTGTGGAACTCCAACGCCCGCAACCACCCTTGTGGTACATATGGAACCAGGTCCAACTCCAACTTTCACCGCATCTGCCCCTGCCTTTATGAGCGCCTCGGTTCCTTCGGGCGTGGCTACATTTCCAGCCACAACTGGCAGATCCGGATAGTCAGCCTTTATCATTTCGAGAGTCTCGATCACCCTTTTTGAGTGTCCGTGTGCTGTATCTATGACGATAACGTCCACTCCTGCTTTGACCAGCTTTTCCACCCTCTCCATAGTGTCGGGACCCGTGCCGACGGCGGCACCAACGAGAAGTCTTCCCTTATCGTCCCTTGCAGCGTTCGGGTGTTCTATCACACTCAGGATATCCTTGATGGTGATCAGACCAACGAGTTTGTTATCTTTGGAAACGAGTGGAAGTTTTTCTATCCTGTGTTCATGAAGGATTTCCTTCGCTTTCTCAAGGGAAATATCTGGTGGCGCCACGATGAGCTTTTCCCTTGGGGTCATCAGGTCCTTTATCTTCTTCGAGAGGTTCCTTTCGAACCTGATGTCCCTGTTTGTGAGAAGGCCGACGAGTCTTCCCTCTTCGTCCACAACAGGAAGACCACCTATCTTGTACTCCGACATGAGGTCAACAGCCTCTTTCACAGTCATATCCGGTGTCACTGTTATGGGATCGTATATGATGCCATTTTCTGTCTTTTTCACAATCGATACCTGGTGAGCCTGTTCCTCTGGAGAGAGGTTTCTGTGTATGATCCCAATTCCTCCCTCTCTTGCCAGAGCCTTGGCAAGGGCAGCCTCTGTAACGGTATCCATCGCAGCGCTCAAAAGGGGAATGTTTATCCGAATCTGCCTGGTGAGTCTTGTCTGTGTTTTCACGTCTTTTGGAAGCACTTCACTGTACTGAGGAACGAGCAACACGTCGTCGAACGTTAAGGCCTCTTTCATCACATCCCTCCTCAGACTATCATTTCATAATTTTCAAGAATCCTTCCTGGCTCAGGGCCTATGCCGAACACACTCCATTTTCCGGATAGGAATTTTTCGTAAGCCCTCTGGTATTCTTCCGGAGTGACGGCTTTCACTTTTTCCACACGATCTTCAAGAGTTTCCAGTGAACTGTGTGAAAGATTGTCGATGACAAAACTCATCATCCCGGCCGGGTTGTCCGTTATCATCTCCAGTTTTCCGAGGTATCTCATCTTTCCGTATTCGTAGTTTTTCATGAAAAGATCCCCACTGGAGAGAACCGCTCTGAGCTTTTCGAAGAACTCTTCTATCTTCTCCGGAGACAGAGCAGCGTAGACGATCAGAATTCCTGTTTCCTTGAGCGTGTAGAGCTGGGAAAACACATCGTAGACGAATCCTTCCTTTTCTCTTATCTCATGAAACAGAATTGAGCTCATGCCACTTCCCAGGGCGGTGTTCAAAACGAAAAGGGAATATATATCCTCGTCATCTCTGCCACAGACGGGCTTTGCGATAGCAACATGCACCTGTTCCAGATCGTTTCTCACCATGTACCTGGGCTCTGAAAAGTGAAAGGATGGCGGAGGAGGAAGTTCGTTTTTCCTTTCTGTTTTTTTCAGGTCTTTCAAAACATTCTCAAGAAACGTTAGGAACTGATCTCTTACTTTCCCGGCAAGAACGATCTTCGTGTCTGAAGGGCTGTAGTTTTTCCTGTGGTATTCCCTGAGATCTTCCGCTGATATCTTTTCTATGGTTTCTTTTCTTCCTATGATCGGCCTTCCGTAAGGTCCGGGCCAGACCGTTTCGATTAGGGTGTCGAACAACTTGCTCGTGGGATCGTCCTGAGACATCTTGTACTCTTCGATTATGATCTTCCTCTCTATTTCCGTGTCTTCAGGTGAGAAAACAGGATGGAAAGTTAGCTCCTTCAAAACATCTACAGTCTTCTCGAAGTGAAACTCAGGCACTTTTGCATAATACGCCGTAGCAAGTTTATCTGTGAAAGCGTTGAGAGTTCCGCCAACCACTTCAACGGTGTATTTGAGAGAGAAATGATCGTACTTTTTTGTTCCTCGAAACGCCATGTGCTCTATGAAGTGAGATATTCCTGCGAGTTCTTCTGGTTCGTGTACCGATCCTTTTTTAATTAAAAAGGCGCAGGAGACCGTCCGCGCCTTGTCAAATGGAATGATGAAGGTTTCAATGTCGTTTATTGTGCACCTTTCCATACTGCGGACTTTCCTCCTCCTTCACACGCTTGAACTGGAGTCTTCCAAGATCGTCAATGTTGATCACCTGTACCTTTATCGTATCACCGACCTTCACCTTTTTCAAGAACTGTCTCATGTCTTCTCCAACTTTGCTCTGATGGAGCAGACCGATCTTTCCGGGCCTTACCTCTATGAAGAGACCATAAGGTTCTATCCTCGTGATTTTTCCTTCGAGGATCTCTCCCACTTCTATTTCTTTGGCAATTTCCCTTATGAGTGCTATTGCGTTGTCAACATTCTCTTCGGAACTTCCAACCACCTTGACGAGACCTGTTTCATCATCGATCTCTACTTTCACGTCGAAATCTTTTATGATCTTCTTTATGACCCTTCCACCGGGACCTATGACGTCTGCCACTTTATCTGGATCGATCTTCGTCACCTTTATTATGGGTGCGTACCTGGACAGGTGTGGTCTTGGAGTGGAGATCGTTTCGTACATCTTATCGAGGATGTACATTCTGGCCTCTCTTGCCTGCATGAGTGCCTTCATGAGTAACTCATCGGAAACACCGGAAACCTTACAGTCCATCTGGAATGCGGTGATCCCGTCTCTTGTTCCCGCTACCTTGAAGTCCATATCACCGTAGTGATCTTCCATTCCGATGATATCGGTGAGTATGACTTCCGCATTTTCTTCGAGGATGAGTCCCATGGCTATTCCGGCAACATGTTTTCTGATGGGAACGCCTGCGTCCATCAATGCAAGGGATCCAGAGCACACCGTTGCCATGGATGAGGAGCCGTTGGACTCGAGGATTTCAGAAACCACCCTTATGGTGTAGGGGAACTCTTCCTCAGGCGGCAGCATGTTCTTCAAGGCCCTTTCCGCCAGATGCCCATGCCCGATTTCCCTTCTGCTCGGTCCTCTTAGAGGCTTCACTTCGCCAGTGCAGAAGGGTGGGAAGTTGTAGTGGAGCATGAACCTCTTCACACCCTCTTCGAGTAGTGTGTCTATGATCTGAACATCCATGGGAGCACCGAGTGTTACGATTCCAAGGCTCTGGGTCTCCCCCCTTGTGAAGAGTGCAGATCCATGTGTCCTTGGAAAGAGTCCCACTTCGCAGGAGATAGGCCTGATTTCGTTTGGTTTTCTTCCGTCTGCCCTGATTCCCTTCTCGACGATCAGGCGTCTCATCGTCTTTTTAACGGCTTCCTCGTAAAGCTCGGAAATAAAGGGTTTTATCGCCTCGGGATCAACGATGGAAAGTGTTTCTGCTATCTGGTTGAGTAGTTTTTCTTCGTACTCTTTGAGAACAGATTCTCTTTCCTTTTTTGCTTTCACAAGAATTCTTCTTTCGAGTTCTTCTCTGTCCAGAAGGCTGTTGAATGTCTCAACCAGTCCTTCTGGTGGTTCTGGTTCGATAACGGGGATCTTCTCCACGTTGAACTCCGACAGTATCTCTTCCTGGAAATCGACGAGTTCTTTTATAACGGAATGTGCAAATCTCAAAGCCTTCACCATATCCTCTTCTGAGACCTCTTTGGCCTCACCTTCAACCATGGTCACAGCATCCTTTGTTCCCGCAACGGTGATATCCATGAGACCTTTTTCGATGTCCTCTTCTGTTGGGAAGGCTATGAACTGGCCATCCCTGTAGCCTATTCTGATGCCAGCAACGATTCCTTCGAATGGAATCTTCGAGACGTTCAGAGCAAGAGATGCAGCGAAGATTCCCACCACATCGGGTGGAACGTTTGGATCTGCTGAGAGTACCGTCACGATCACCTGAACCTCATTTCTCAACTTTTTTGGGAAAAGAGGCCTTATCGGCCTGTCGATGAGACGGGCCGAGAGAATGGCAGATTCACTGGGTTTCCCCTCTCTTTTGATGAATCCACCTGGGATCTTCCCAGCGGCATAGAATCTTTCCTGGAACTCGACGGTGAGGGGTACAAAATCGATTCCCTCGATCACCTTGTCGGAAATGTTTGCCGTTGCTAGAACGGCCGTGTCTCCAAATCTCACCAGGACGGCCCCGCTGGACTGTTTTGCCACTTTTCCGTGTTGGACTACTAGTTCTCTTCCAAGGATCTCTCGTCGCCACTCTTTCATGTTTCCATCACCTCATCTTGCTTAATTTAAATCAGGAAGCGGGCAACATGCCCGCTTCCCCCTCCTGAAGATTTTATTTCCTGATACCTAACTTGGCGATGAGCTCTCGGTAAACCTCCGGTTTTTTGTGTCTCAAGTACTTCAAGAGTTTTCTTCTTCTTCCGATCATTTTCATGAGGCCTCTTCTGGAGTGAAAGTCCTTGGGATGCTTTTTCAGGTGTTCTGTTAAGTGTTTGATCCTCGCTGTGAGAAGAGCGATCTGTACCTCAACAGAACCAGTGTCGTTTTCGTGAATCTGAAACTCGTTGATGATCTCTTTCTTCTTTTCTGGGTCAAGGGACACTTCACCACACCTCCATCTTTCAGTCTCCACCAGTCCAGGTCTCCCCGGGCTGGGGTCGAAGATGATTATACCACAAAAATATACCCCGGCGTTTGCCGGGAATTGGAGCGGGCGACGGGATTCGAACCCGCGACCCCCAGCTTGGGAAGCTGGTGCTCTACCAGCTGAGCTACACCCGCTCGTCTGTTTTAATTTTATCATATACTACAGAGAACTTGCAAGATATCCCCCTCTTGACAGTCAACAAAAGAAATGCTATATTATAAAAACGGATCTAGACGGTGCGGGGTGGAGCAGTCTGGTAGCTCGTTGGGCTCATAACCCAAAGGTCGTGGGTTCAAATCCCACCCCCGCTACCAGAAATGTACTAGTTTTCAAGGTTTTTAGGGGTATCCTTATAGGGGTACCCCTTTCGTTGTTTATCTAGGTACAAGAATCACCCATCGCGTTTTGAGTTTGTTCATGCTGGGCAAGTCCGACAAGCCAAAAACTTTCTGTTGCGGCAGCTCTTCTCAACATGCCGAAGGGTGTAAAGTAGAAATAACAAAGCACAATTTTTCAAATCAACGCAGAACCTTTTACCCTGAAGATTTCGAGTAGAGGTTCGTAATTTCTTAATAGGGGGGTCAAACCATGGAGTTTCTAATTCTTCTACTTCTCTTCTTAGGAACGATCGTTCTTGGTATTCCAGAGATTGAGGTTTTGAGGATAGTGAAGAATGACTACGGTGAAGATACGATGATGAAAGAATCCATCATTGAGATTCCAAGGTTCAAAAACCTGGGAAACATTTGGTTCGAAATGCTTCTGAACTACGAAGTAAAAAAGTCTGCAAAAGAGTTCATTGCATACATAGAAGAGTGGGCAAGAGATGCAAGAAAACAGATAGAAAAGTTAAAAAACGAAGACGAAGAGTTGTATAAAGCAAATTTGATGCTCAAATATATCGCACACGTCTATCATGAAATTAGGTACGTTTCCTCTAGGTATCTCAGTTTCATTCTCTACTACTACCGTTACACAGGTGGAGCACATGGAATGACTTATTGTGAGACCTTCAACATCGATCTTGTAAACTATAGAAAACTCAGATACGAAGATGTCTTCAAACCAGAGGCGGAGAAGATTATTAAAAAGGAAATTCTAAGGTATATGGTGGAACACCCCGAATCATTCTATATCCCCAAAGTCGACTTTTCTGATGAATTCTTCGAGGAGATCTACAGAAATTACAAAGTAGAAGGAAGGTCCTACACGGAGGAGCAGATAGAGAAAGTAAAGAAGGATGAAACGCTCTCTGAGGAAGATAAAAGAATGTTGATAACAATACTTTCTATGAGTTCAAGCGCCATAGATACTGTACTGAAGGATGATCTTTCAAAAAGACCTTTTCTCATTACAAAGGAAGGTCTCATCATCAAGTACATGCCATACGAGGTAGGACCTTATGTGAGTGGATTACCAGAAGTTCTTATCCCCTGGGAAAAGTTGAAGGGTGTTATGAGAATAGAGGTACCTGAGTGACATCAAATTATCTAATACCACATTTATTCGCATTTAATCGGACAAATAACCTAATTGTTTTGATTATTATCTCTCTATCTCGACTCTTGTAAGGTCCATCATTAGAATGAGTATAGGATGAATTCCCATTTGAGCAGTCGTTGTAGCGATGAAAGAACGGGCTATAGGCACAACAATGGCAGGTATACAACTACCTCATTTTATGTGAGGGATTTGCCAAGGTCACTTATAAGAAAAATCATCAAAAAAATCTGTAAGATCAGAGAAAGGCTCTCTATTGAATAAAGTCTCTCCTACCTGGATTGAAAAACTTCAACAATGGTTTAGAAACGCACCCCCCTTTTTCTGTGGTTCATGTCAGTAAGTGGCTAAGACATCTTTATCAGCGATTCTTTTCGATTCATTCACGTACGTTTCTATTATCCTTCTGAATGTTGCATTGTTTTGCATCAACTCTTCGAATCTTCCGACAGATGAAACTTTTCCATTTTCAAGGAAGATTATCTTATTCGCAACTCTGATGATGTTCGGTTTGTGCGATATCATAATGGTTGTTTTCTCTTTCAAGAACTCAATCAATTTCTCCAGTAAGAATTTTTCTGTTATCGTGTTCAGATTCGTGAGAGGTTCATCTAGAACAACAACAGGTTTGTCTGCATAGAAAAAGCCTGGCAAGTTGTATCCTCTGTTTTTCTCCTCCTGAAACGAAACTTCCCCCTTCTCCAAGTTTTCTTCCTTTCAGATGTTCTATTCCGAGTTCTTTTATGATTCTTTCGAGTTTTTTCTCGTCGTACTCTCTTCCAAGAACTACGTTGTTTTCTAGGGTGTCGTTGAATATACCGACGTTTTGGGAATAAAAAGCAACATGTTCGAAAACAGCCGAGGGAATTACCTGATTCAGATCGTTTCCAAAGAGTTTCACCACACCTTCGTAGTTCTGTTCCAGCCCAAGCAGTATGTTCAGCAGAGTAGACCTTCCTTCCCCGGAGAGCCCCACTATGGCAGCGATTTCACAGGGGTGAATCGTGAAACTGACTCGCTTTAAAATGGGTTTTCCTGGCTCGAAGCCAAAGGTAACGTCCACCAGTTCATAAACAGGGCTTCCGGGAATGGGTTTTATTTCACGTTTTTTGAAGGTTTCTTCGGCACGTTTCATCTCATCGAAGTAGTCAAGTACAGCATCGAGGTTCGCCGACACTCGTGTTATGACGCGGGCCAATTCTCTGAACATGTAGAGGGGTGCCGTCACAAAAGAGAAATATGTCCACAGTGCCCATATCGTTCCCACGGTCATCTTTCCACCTATCACAAGGTATGCTCCGTAGATGAGAATGAAGAGCCGTGTGAAATACTCCGGCAGGTTCACCATCAGTTTGTCGAATCTTGAGCGAGGAAGTTCTGCCTTCAAAACGACGTCTGCCACCTGCTGATACATCGTCTCGCACTCTTTCTGGCGTTTCTTTTGAGCCTCTCCAGCAAGCACTTCGTGGATGTTTTCAAACGTCTCGGTGATGAACCCTGTTACACGACGTAGAGTTTCATACATCTGTGCGTACGGCCGTTCAGTTACTCTGCCGATGATGTTCAGATAAATATCGACTATCACAGCGTTTGCTACAAACAGGCCAAAAAAGGTTTTGTTCCATACGAAGACGGTTGCCAGTATGAATACACTACGTATTATCACCAGAACATTCTGGAAAAATCCGTAATCCAGCAGAAAAAATGCGTCGTTGAGTTAATGGTTTATCAGAGTGGCATAGTAGGCAAAGCCCTGTTGTTTTAGCTTTTGCCAGGGAAAGAAAAACGACTGACTGAAAATACGACTGGACAGATCTGCTACGGCTTTGTACTTTGCTTTCAGGTAAATCTGGTCTCCGGCGTATGTAAGAACGAAAGACAGTGCATAAAGAGATCCAAGAAGGTAGATCGTGTTCAATCTCAGTTCCAGCCTGGCCAGCCCATCGATGACATCTCTCACAAGAAGAGGGATGAAGAAATCGAACACGACCGAAGATGTTGCAAGAAAGCCACCTATAACTATGAACACCAGAAAACACTTTCGAATCAGGGAGTAAAAGCGAAGAATTTTCTGGATACTCCTGAGGTTCATGATTTTTCCCCCTTAGTTTGGTAGTTATCTCTGGCAACACTGTTCTCCTAAAAGACAGCTTGCATTATGTTCGTTAATCCGTTTTCACTTTCTACCATGTCTTATATGGCTTTCAAGTTTTGACTGCTCCGGGATTCTCTCTAGATAGGCTTTGGAACAATTTGATTTTTTGAGGTATGACAAGGATCATTTTGTTTCACAAATCCCGACATACCTTTGCAGCTTTTCGGATCCCATTTGATCCGACAGAAAGTTCCTCGACAGATTTCAACTCAAGGTTCAACTTTTTTCTGGTGCGAAATGGTTCAAGAGTGATCGAGTGGAAAAACGGGTGCCAATTCCTGTGCTTTTTCTTTCAGTATCTGCAGTTCTTCTTCGGTGATTTTCGTTCCCTGATTTTCAACGATGTCACACATCCACCAGAGCAATTCCTGGTGACTTGGACTCACAGCCGCGGTGACAGGCAGTGATAGTGTGAAGCGAAGTGCCATGGACGCTTCTTCGAAATCATCTACAGGATGATACCAGCATTTTTCCCAGCGTTTTTCTTCTCCTTCCTCAAGACGTCTTTTTGCCAGTGCTTTTATCGCCAGAATTCCCATGTTTTTTTCTCTGGCTTTACTGTAAAGATTTTTACCGAATCCTTTTCCTAGCCAGCTTGCCCAATTCAGTGGGAAAAGCACCGTATCGAAATCGAACCTTTCAAGCATTGCGAGTGCCGCTTCTTCACTGTGGGCAGAAAAACCTATGTACCTTATCAGTCCCTCTTTTTTTGCTTTCAAAAAGGCTTCTATAGCACCGTTTGGTGAGAAGATGGCCTCCACCTCATCGAGTGTGGTCACGGCATGAAACTGATAAAGATCGAAGTGGTCAGTGCGGAGTCTTTTTAGAGACTCGTTTAACTCTCTCCAGGCACCTTCTTTTGTCCTCTCCATAGTTTTGCAAGCAAGAAAAACTTGATCTCTGTAGGGCTCAAGAGCTGGTCCGAGTTTTTCTTCAGCGTCTCCGTAAGATGGGGCAACATCGAAGTAGTTTATACCTCTCTCGATTGCCCTAGATACTATTTTCTTTGCAGATTCCACCGATTCGTTCATGACAACGATACCACCAAACCCAATCACAGAAAGCTTTTCACCTGTTCTCCCCAAAGCTCTCTTTTCCATAGAGAAACCCCCCTTTGTGTGGTCTAATTATAAAACCAGGATTCTGATTCTTCCAAATTGTATCAGTTTAAATTTTATGGACGTGGTATAAATGGGTTTGAGAGGTGATGATGTTGAAAAGGAAATACTACGTTGTAAGGAAGGGAAGAGTTCCTGGAATTTATGAATCTTGGAAAGAAGCAGAAAAGCATGTGAAGGGCTTTCCGGGAGCTGAATACAAGAGTTTTGAGAAAATAGAGAACGCAAAAGCATATCTTGAAGGGAAAGATGAATGCAGTTGCCCGAAGTTTGACGAAGAAACGATGATAGCCTATGTAGATGGAAGCTACGATGTAGTTTGTGGTTCAGGAGTGGTTCTTTGTTACAGAGGAAAGAAGGAAGAATACTACTTCTGGACGGACATCGATGAGTTCAAAAATTCAAAGAACATAGCTGGGGAGATCATGGCGGCACTCTTTGCCATGGACTATGCCTTAAAGCAGAGAGCAAAAAAACTCATTCTCAAACACGATCTAGAAGGCCTTGAAAAGTGGGCAAAAGGAGAGTACAGAACAAAAGAGTTGGTGACACGTGTTTATAAGTACTACTATGAGTTGTTTCGAGGAAAAGGACTCGAAGTGATCTTTGAGAAAGTAAAAGGTCACTCCGGAGACTTTTGTAACGACGAAGCAGACAGATTGGCAAAGAGAGCAGCAAGAGGTGAGAAGAATATAGAATGGACTTTTACCGATTCAGAGAGTATCATTGAGATACTGAGGAAAAAGGGGGATGATCTTCATGAAAAAGGCTAGCATAACCGCTGGAACAACCCTGATAGGACTTGGGGTGGGTTTTATTCTCTTCAAATACTCTGTGTTCTACTTCATCGCATCCCTTCTCATCGGGATCGGTATAGGTTTACTTATCGAGTATCTTCTGGAGAGAAAAATAGGAATCGTTCAGATGTTCTCTGGATTGTACACCAGCACCGCCTTGCCGTACGTTACATAAAGGCCCTTGAAGTTCCCATAAGGATATGTCTCACCCTTCAGTGATCCATCGTTAACACCTTCTACAGCCTTTATCAGGTCTTCCAGATAATCTGGTTCAAAAGGCTTTAGTTGTGTGCCGCTCAAATGTCCATGGTAGATCTTCTCGAAGCTGTCAATCTCTTTGAGTTTTTTCAGGCTTTCGAGATACTCTCTCAAAGGAAGACATCCAGGAAGGTGCATCCAGGTGTGTCCTGCTCCCACTGCGTCTCCGCTGAAAAGGAGCTTGTTTTCTCTGTCCAGAAAGACGATCGAGCCGGGAGTGTGCCCTGGAACTTCGATGACCTCCAGTTCCCTCCCACCAAGATTGAAACGCTCTTTTTCTCTCACATCCAGAAAGTTTCTGTGATCCACTTTTATTTTGAAAAGTTCTATGATTTGAAAGTCCCTGTGATTGAGATACACCCTTTCAAACTGGCCAGCTTGCATGATATGATCCCAGTGGGCGTGGGTGAGAACAACCTCGACAGGTTTTTCCGTGATGGATCCTATGAAGCTCTTTAGGTCTCCTTCCCCCATACCGGTGTCTATGAGGAGGGCTTTCTCGTTTCCTACCACCAGATACATGCTTCCTCCTCTGTAGTCCGTAATATGCCATACGCCAGGTTCTATCAGGGTGGATCTGTATTCATCTTTTCTCATCTTCTCATCTCCAGAAGTTTTGGTAGAATCACAAGACTCATAAAGGAACTCACGGTCATTGTAACCCACATGATCGCAACAAGATAAGCATGGAAAGTGAATGGTGAAAGAATCAACGCGGAAAGACCCACAGAAAGACCAAAGGCGTTTGCCAGAATGGGTGTGGAAGCGATCTTTACGGTCCTTTCCAGATCTTTGTAGTATCTGAACAGTTCCGTTACGTGTATGGCGTAATCTATACCCACGCCGATCACTATTCCCGCCATGTTCGCTGTGATCAGGTTCAGAGGAATTCCTGAAAGCCCCATGAAACCAAAAAGAGACACAAGTGAGATCAAAACAGGAACGATCGCCTTTGCTGGAGTGGCAAGACTTTTTTGAAACAGAACAAGAAGCAAAAAGACCATGCTGACAGCAAGCACCACCGAAAGTACCTGCTGAGGAACGATCGAGTCGTTCATCTCTTTTATGATGTAAGGAAGCCCCGTCACCTGAAAGCCACTCTCTTTCACAGTTTGTTCCACTTCTTCAAGAGTGTCTCTGTCGAGGTCGTTCAGAAAGACGAAGGCCCTTCCTGTGTTTCCGGATATGAGGTTGCTCGTGTACTCTTCCGGAAGGAGTCTTTTGAGTAACAGTGCCCTTGCAAGGATCTTCGGATAACCCTCTTCTTTGAATAGACGCTCGTTCATCTTCACAAGGATATCGTAGACAGAGAAGACATCGTACCCTTTACTCTTAAGTTTCTCTTCCATTGAAAGGACTTTCTGGGCAAAATCGGGAGAGAACAGATTTTCAGACTCGAAGACAACATAGACAGGAAGCGCCTTTCCGAAGACTTCTTCTATCTTTTCTACGTTCCTTCTGACCTTTGTATAGCTCTTGTAGAGTTTCAGGATGTTGAGGTCTGCCTTCAGAAAGAATGTTCCTGGAAGAAAGGCAAGAAGAACAACCAGTGTGATGATCCAAGCCTTCTTTGAGAGTTTCTGAAAGAGTCTGCCCAGACCACTTTCTTTCTTTTTGACCTCGGTGTCTTTCACTCCTGCCAGTATCACGGGAAGAACGATCCACGTTGAAACTCCCGCAAGGCCAATTCCAATGGCGGCGAGGAGTCCCATCTGTTTCATGGACTGAGAGTTCAAAGTGAGGAAAGAGAGAAATCCTGCCATCGTGGTGAGTGTGGTGAGGATCATTGCTCTTCCAACACTCTCGAGGGTGTCTTTGATGGCGATGAATGTGCTCTCTCCCTCTTTTTTTCTTTCCAGAAAGTGCGAGACGAAGTGAAGTCCATCGGCACTTCCCATGACGATTGTGAATATGGGAACCAGAACCGTGATGATGGAAAGATTCTGCCCCATCCATCCCATCACGTAGCCAAGCGTCCAGAGAGCAGCAAATCCTGCCGGTATCAGAGATAAGATGGCGTATTTGAACCTTCCAAGCTGCACTCTAAAAACGTTTAGAAGAAGAACGATAGCAAGGGGAGGAAGTGTGAATATCATGAACAAAAGGTAGCGAAATATTTGATCTTCCAGGTACTCCGTTCCAGAAAGATAGTGTTCATATCCTGAGAGGGCTCTTTCGATTTCATTGGGGTTTACACTGTCTCTTGGAAGTATCATGAAGAGGGAGTAGTATCCATCCTCCATTTTCTTCACGTTGAGGAAGTCTTTCATGTTCTCAACATAACTTAGAAAGTCTCTGTACTGCTCTTCGGACATGTTTTTTGTCCCCACCAGCCTGAAACCAGCAGGAAATTTTTCTGGAATGGGAGGAATGATCATCTTTACACCTTCAACGGAGGAAAGTTTTTCCTTTATTTTAAAGATCTCATCTATTCCCTCTCCGCTCAGAGGATCGAATCTTGTCTTCACCATCACCACAAGTTGTTCTCCGCTCTTGAAGATACTGCCCATTTTGTCATAGATCTCTTTCTGGTGAGATCTCTGGGGCATCAGGATGGAAAACTCGGTTGTGAAATTGAGTCTAAAAAGACCAAAGAGTGCTAGAATGTTCAGTATCAGTACAACAGCGAAGATTTTCTTTCTGTTCTTGAAGGCAAACAAGGTGTACTTTTCGAACAAAGAGAACACCTCCTTGTAAATTCTAATTCTATTTTATCAGGAGGGAAATTGGAAAAACGTGTGGGATGTCTTTGAAAGTTTCGTGAAGGAGTACGAGGGATGGTTTTTAAAACACAAATTCGCCTATCTTTCTGAGCTCAGAGCGGTAAAGACCCTTCTTCCAGAGGGAAAGGGAGTGGAAATAGGTGTTGGCACAGGAAGATTTGCAGCTCCTTTGAAAATAAAGATCGGTGTGGAACCTTCAAAGCGCATGGGAGAGATTGCAAGAAGAAGGGGAATACTGGTGATGGAAGGAACAGCAGAGAATTTGCCTTTGAAGGATGAAAGCTTCGATTTTGCCCTGATGGTTACCACGATCTGCTTTGTGGACGATCCGCTGAAGGCCCTTCAGGAAACAAAAAGGATGATCAAAAAGGGTGGTTACATCCTTGTTGGGATTGTGGACAGAGAAAGCTTTCTGGGAAGAGAGTACGAAAAAAAGAAAGAAAAAAGCCTCTTCTACAAACGTGCAAGATTCTTCTCCACTGAAGAGATAGTGCACCTGATGAAGAAAGCAGGTTTCGAGGATTTCAGGATGGTTCAAACCCTTTTCAAACATCCCTCAAAACTCACCGATGTTGAGCCTGTCAGGGAAGGGCACGGCGAAGGGGCTTTTGTGGTGATCAGAGGAAAGAGGGGCTGATATCAACCTTCTTCCAGGATCTTCCTTTTCCTCTTTTCGTATTCTTCGTCGTCTATCTCTCCTTTCGCATATCTTTCTGCCAGTATCTCCAGTGCCCTTGATTTCGAAGACTTTTGGCTTGGTCCCTCTCCCAGAAGTCTGAAGAGCCACACGACGAAAACGACTGCCAGAACCAGGAAGACCAGCATGAAGATGAAACCGATCCATCCTCCCCATCCAAACCATCCTGGTCCCATCATCATATCGTGCCAGTCCCACTCCTCGCCGGTGTGGGCCAGAAGAAATTCATACATGTTCTCACCCTCCTTTATGCTTTCAACAATCTAGCGTTTATTGCCACTATAACGGTACTCAAACTCATCAACAACGCTCCTATCGCTGGACTGAGAAGTATACCGTAACTGTACAGAACGCCGGCCGCAAGGGGAATCGCAAAAGCATTGTATCCGGTTGCCCATGCCAGATTCTGAACCATTTTTCTGTAAGTAACCTTTGCAAGATGTATTGCAGATGTAACGTCTCTGGGATCACTCCTGACAAGAACGATATCAGCACTTTCTATTGCCACATCTGTTCCTGCACCGATTGCGATTCCTACGTTGGCTTGTATTAGCGCTGGTGCGTCGTTTATACCATCTCCTACCATAGCCACGATGTAACCTTCTCTCTGGAGTTCTTGGATCTTCTCCGATTTTTGATGGGGAAGCACTTCCGCAAAGAATCCATCAAGTTTTAGCTCTTCTGCAACCCATTTCGCCACTTTCGCGTTATCTCCTGTCAGCATATACGTTTTGATGCCCATTTCATGCAGTCTTCTCACAGCTTCTTGTGATTCCGGTCTGATTTTGTCTGCAAGAGCAATTGCCCCAACTACTTTTTTGTCAACAACAAGGAATACAACGGTTTTTCCCTGTTCAAGAATGGCGTTGATCCTTTCGTCTTCAACCCATATACCGTTTTCTCTGAGAAAACCCGGACTCACAACCATCACTTCTTTTCCTTCTAGAAATCCCTGAACACCCTTTCCAGGAAATACCTTTGATTCCTTCACTTCCAGTATCTTCGCATTGATTTCTCTTGCTTTTTCAACGATACCCTGGGCTATCGGATGGGAGGATTGACTCTCCAGACTGGCAGCATAACTGAGTATTTTTTCCTCGTCCAGATCCATTAAGGGAACAACGTTGCTCACTTCAAATCTACCTTCTGTGAGCGTCCCTGTTTTGTCGAAAACAACAACCTGAATATCCTTTGCTCTTTCGAAAGCTTCGCGGTTTCTGATCAGTATACCCTTTTTTGCCGAAAGGGCGGTCGATACAGCAACAACCAGAGGTACTGCGAGTCCAAGAGCGTGCGGACAGGTGATCACCATCACCGTGACCATCCTTTCAAGGGCAAAGACGAAAGGTTTACCAAGAGTCAGCCAGGTGATCAAGGTGGTACTGCCAGCACCTATGGCGATCAACGTCAGCCAGAATGCTGCTTTGTTAGCGAGATCCTGAGTCCTTGATCTTGTTTCTTGTGCCTGTTTTACTAGCTCGACTACCTGCATGAGGTAAGTATCCTTCCCAGTTCTTTCTATCTTTACTTTGATGGCACCTTCAAGATTTATAGATCCACCTATGACCTCATCTCCGACTTTCTTGTGAACAGGTTTGGATTCCCCTGTGAGCATCGCTTCGTTTACACTGGTTTCTCCTTCTATCACAACTCCATCGGATGGTATCTTCTCGCCGGGTTTCACAAGAACTACATCCTCTTTCTTCAATTCACTGACTGAGATGTCCCTTACACCTTCTGAAGTAACAAGGTGTGCCTCTGTAGGCATGAGTTTTACAAGTTCTTCCAGGGCTCGTGAAGCACCGAGTACAGATCTCATTTCTATGTAGTGTCCAAGGAGCATGATATCGATCAGGGTGGCGAGTTCCCAATAGAAGGTTTTACCGGTCAGTCCGAAGGTGACAGCGACACTATAGGAGAAGGCAACCGTGATAGCAAGCGCTATCAATGTCATCATGCCGGGAAGTTTCTTTTTCAGCTCATCAACAAGGCCTTTTAAAAACGGCCATCCACCGTAGAAGTAAACAAAGGATGAAAGCACGAAGAGAACATAACGGTCACCTGGAAACGATATGCTGAAGTTGAAGAAGCTCTGTATGAGGGGAGCAAGAAACAGAATGGGCACTGTAAGAATGAGTGAAACGATGAATCTTTTCTTGAAGTCTTTCATCATTATTTTGTGGTGTTCTTCGTGGGAATGGCCGTGATGGGCATGAATTTTGTGGGTGCGTTTTTCTTGATCCTCATGAACGTGATGCCCATGGTTCTCGTGTATCGAGTGATGAACATGATGGTCTGTGGGAGGGCGTTTTTCATTCTTCATGATTCCACCCCTCTTAAACAGATTCGAGTGCTTCCTTCAGAGCGTTCTCAACCTCTTTTGCCACGTCGAGTAGTTCTCTGTTTTCAGTGATGCTCATGGCTTTTGTTGGAGAAAGAAGATCGATGTGAGTCTTCTGATCCTTCACGTACACAGTGATGTTACAGGGAAGAAAAACGGCGCTGTCTGGATCTATTGCTATGAGCCTGCTTGAAAAGCGAGGATTACACGCTCCAATAATCACTTGAGAAGGAATCTCAAGGCCAAGTTTTTCTCTGAAAAGCCTGTCAACCCTTATCTCACTAATTACACCAAAACCCTTCGACTTCAACCGCTCTTTTACAATTTCCACTGCTCTGTCGAAAGGCAAATCCAATTCTTTCGAATAAAGATATTTTTCTTGTTTTTCTTGTTTATACATGACAATCGCCTCCTTGTGTTCCAGTATATCACAAGATATTCTTTAAATCAAGTTATATCTAATTGCAAATCAAACAATGAAAACCCCACCTTCTACGAGGAGGGGAGAAATTTCATTCGTATGGAGGTGATCAAAGCAAAATGATCACTGCCAGAAACTCCAGATTCTCGTCTCCTGTGTTTTCTATGGAGTGCGATTCACCTGAATCTGTAAAACACACGTCTCCTGCCTTCACAGGGATATCTTTTCCGTTGTCATGGAACATTCCTTCTCCGGAGAGGATGTAGTAGATTTCGAACTCTCCTTCGTGCTTGTGAAGTCCCACCGAAGATCCAGGAGGAAGTTTCATTCTGGCAAAGAGTCTTGCTTTGTTGTGCATAGTCTCCTTGGAGAGAAGATGCACCATCTCTACTTCTCCTTTACCGCCCCGCATGTTTGATATCCTTTCGGGGGTGAGTTCAGAAGCTCTCACAATCATGCCTGTTCCCTCCTTCATCGATCTTTCTGATTTTGAGTATATCACACATCACTATTTGAGAAGGCCGGTTTTTCCCTCAAAAAATGTTTATGCGAGTTTTCCTTTCGTTAACCACGTTACGCACAACATGTGGTATTATGTTCTCAAACTATACAACAAATGGAGGTGAAAGAAGTTGAAGGTGTACGCATTCGGTTTTCCGAAGATAGGAGAAAAAAGAGAATTCAAAAAAGCCCTAGAAAATTTCTGGAAGGGAAAGATCACAGAAGAAGAGCTCAAAGAGGAGATGAACAGACTTAGAATGTACATGGTAGAAAACTACAGAGCGAACGTGGATGTAATACCCTCAAACGAACTTTCCTACTACGATTTTGTTCTCGACACTGCCATAATGGTGGGGGTAATTCCTGAGCGGTTTGGAAAGTATGAAGGTCTTTCAACCTATTTTGAGATGGCACGTGGAAGTAAAGCGCTCGAGATGACGAAATACTTCAACACGAACTACCATTACCTCGTTCCTGAAATAGAGAATGAGAATTTCCAACTCTTCGAAAACAAACCCTTAGAAGATTATCTTTTCTTCAAGTCAAAGGGAATAGAAACGTCACCGAGAATCTTGGGACCGTTCTCTTTCGTTTATCTTTCCAAAAAAAGCGGTGAATGGATCAGAAAACCAAAGGACATAGAAAGAATTCTTGGAAAACTCCTTCCCGTTTACAAACAAATCCTCATTGAGCTGATGGAGAGTGGTTGTAGAGAGATTCTTGTGGATGAACCCGCTTTTGTTTGTGATCTTCAGAAAGACCACTGGCTTGTAATAGAGAATACATACGAAGAACTTTCGATTTTTCCTCTGACACTTTTCGTTTATTACGACAGTATCTCTGATTACAAGTCCTATGTGTCACTTCCTGTGGGAAGACTCCATCTTGATTTTGTTTCAAACACAGAAAATCTCAGAAACTTCGAAAAGTTCGGTTTTCCCAGCGATAAGGAATTGATAGCCGGTGTCATAAACGGTCGTCAGCCCTGGAGGGCAAACCTCAAAAAAGTAGTAGAGCTTTTAGACAAACTCGGTGCAAGTGCTATCTCAAATTCCTGCCCTCTCTTTCATCTTCCCATAACCGTGGAACTGGAAAACAACCTTCCAGAAGGTCTGAAAGAAAAACTTGCCTTTGCGAAAGAAAAACTCGAAGAGTTGAAAATGATCAAGGAATTCTTCGAAGGAGAAAGTCAGGATCTTCCAGAAGTTAGTTTTGAAAACTTCGCCGTCAACCACGATGTTTCTGAGAGAATAAAGAGTTTCTCCCCAGATGTCTTCAAAAGAGAGAAAGAATATCCGGAGCGTGAGAGAATTCAAGGAGAAAAGCTGAGACTACCTCTTTTTCCAACGACAACGATCGGGTCTTTCCCCCAGACCGTCGAAGTGAGAAAGATGAGAACAAAGTACAAAAAGGGAGAGATTTCCAAAGAAGAATACGAATCTTTCATAAAAGAGCAGATAAGAAAGGCGGTGGAACTCCAGGAGGAGATAGGACTCGATGTTCTGGTGCATGGTGAGTTCGAAAGAAGTGACATGGTGGAGTTCTTTGCAGAGAAACTGGACGGGATCGCCACTACCCAGAACGGATGGGTTCTTTCCTACGGTTCGAGGTGTTACCGTCCTCCTATCATATACGGCACCGTGACAAGGCCAGAACCCATGTCTTTGAAAGAGGTACTCTACGCACAATCTTTGACAGAAAAACCCGTCAAAGGAATGCTTACAGGTCCTATCACCATCATGAGCTGGAGCTATTACAGAGAAGACATTCCGGAGAAAGAGATAGCCTACCAGATCGCCCTTGCGATAAACGAAGAAGTGAAAGACTTGGAGAAAGCCGGGATAAAGATCATCCAGATCGATGAACCTGCGTTCAGGGAAAAAGCACCCATCAAAAAGAGCAAATGGCCAGAATATTTCGAATGGGCAATAAACGCCTTCAACCTGGCTGCGAACGCAAAGGCAGAAACTCAGATCCACGCTCACATGTGCTACTCCGATTTCAACGAGATAATAGAGTACATCCACAGACTGGAGTTCGATGTAATAAGCATCGAAGCTTCAAGGAGCAAAGGAGAGATCGTTTCTGCCTTCGAAAACTTCAGAGGCTGGAAGAAACAAATCGGCGTTGGTGTTTGGGATATTCACTCCCCTAGTATTCCCTCTGTCGATGAAATGAGGAGTATAATAGAGAGGGTGCTCATGTTTCTTCCAAAAGAGCTGATATGGATAAATCCCGATTGTGGCCTGAAGACAAGAAACTGGGAAGAAGTGATACCCTCACTAAAGAACATGGTGGCACTTGCAAGGGAACTGAGAAAGGTGTATAATGAAAATTGAAAAGAGAAAGAAAAAACCTACTTGACAAACCAAAGCGGCGTATGGTATAATATACATTGGCCGACCAAAAATAGGAGGGGAAAATTCCCCTCCTTTGTTTTTTATTCTAGTTTCACAAACTCACTGTTTACTTCCAGTATCTCTTCGAGAAGATCTTTTGCGTCTTCCACATCCGGCCCCAGAGGATGAGAAAGTAAGGCCTTCAAAGCTAGTTTCTTTGATCTTCTCAGGTACGCCTCTATTGTGAGACGCTCGTACATCTTCAAAGCGTGAACGAAAGAGAGAGCAAAGAGATCTCCTTCTCCTTGAGAGAGGGTGTGAACCCTTCCGGATCTCACGTAAGATGGAACCTCAAGGACGTAATCGTCTGGGAGGTTTGTGATCGATCCGTTGTTTTTCGTGTTCACGATGTGGATCCTGCCTTCGTCCTTTTCAAGATCCCTTATCAAATGTGCTGCCGCTGTGGAGTACATACTTCCTCCACGTTTTGAGAGTTCCTCTGGTATCTCAGCGGCGGTCTTGTACTTTTCTAGAAGCTGCTCTTCTATCTTCATGACCTCCCTCGATCTGAGTTCGTGGGAAGTGATCTTTTTGAACATCTTCTTTTCCATCAGGTAGTATCTCAAATATGGATTCACAAGGAGTCTTACAGAGTCGTAGAACCACGTCGGGAAATCTTCGGCTGGTATGTTAGAAAGTCTCAATTTCAAATTCTCAAAGACCTTCTCTGTCACGTCTTTTCCTCTCACGTAGACCTTCTCTATGAAACTCAGGTGATTCAAGCCATAGTACTTGAGAAAGACATCGTTGAGATTTACGGAGAACATCTCTGCGATCTCACGGATGAAGTTTATGGGAACGTTGCAAAGACCTATGAACTTTTCATAACTAAGATAGTTCCTGACGAACTCAGTGATATGACCAGAAGGATTGGTGAAGTTTATTATGGTGGCACTCGAGACCTTTCTCACAATTTCGATGTATTCTTCCACAACAGGAAAAGCCCTCAGAGCTGCTGAGAATCCTCCCACCCCTGTTGTTTCCTGTCCAATGAGGCCATATTTCAGTGGTATGCTCTCGTCTTTTTCTCTTCCCTTCAGTCCTCCTGGTCTGAACTGGAAGATCACGTACTTTGCGTCTACCACCGCACTTTCAAAAGAATCACTGATCAGCACCTTGAATCTATCTTTTACAAGTCTTTTCACGAAGTCAACGACGATTTTCTGTTTTTCTTCATTGATGTCGTAGAAGATCACTTCGTCAATCTCGACATCACTGGAGATGTCCAAAAGCCCCTTTATCAGCTCCGGAGTGTAACTGCTTCCTCCTCCTATCACTGCGATCCTCATTCCTTCACCTCCTTCAGATAGTTCCTCACCAGTCTGTTGTAGAGCTCTTCCGTTACTTGTATTCCTGAACGCTCGATGGCAAAGAGTACCGCCCCGATCACCGGATCGTGTTCTGGGATGGTGATTTTATAATCCTTTCCAACGGCACTTTCTATCATCTTTATGAGAAGAGATGGAGCGTTTTTGAAAAAACTTCCCTCCAAGATCAACCTGATAGGTGGTGTGAGGTTCAGAACTTTCACGTGTGCATCCACGATCTTTCTCACCTCGGTGACGATCTCCTGGAATATCCTGAGAGAAACAGCATCCCCATTTTCAGCACATCTGAAAAGAATCTGATTCACTTTCTTGACCACCTCGGTGGTGTCTCCTCCTTCGTAGTCGTATCTCAGGAGTGTTTCAACTGGTCCGATCTCTTTTTCCACCTCTTCAATTAACATCGTCCACTCGTCTCTTCCATCTTTTGCTCTCATCACGGCGGAAGTCACAAGGGAAGCGATGTAGTGGGAGCCGAGCCTTTCACCGAGGGAGAAAGAAAGCCCTCCGATTCTGTTCACCTTTTTTCCGTCGGAGGCGTACGAAATGCTACCCGTTCCACAACTCACCATGATGCCTTTATCGTCGAAAGAACCGGATCTCAGTGCGATCCTTCCATCGTTGTCAAAATCGAACCTCTCAAGGCCAAGCCTCTCCAGTATATCTCTTACGATCTTCATCTCGTACTCGAAATCCGCTCCAGCGTAGCCAAAGAAGGCAAAGGCTATATCTTTTCTGTCTTTTCCTACCTTCTTCAGAACAACGTCTATCACTTCCTTCAGGTTTTTTATGGCATTCTCTTTCCCAACAACTTGGTAATTTGCTCCTCTTCCCTTGTGAACGGCAAGGATGTTCCCTTCTTCGTCACTCAGAACCGCGAGCGTCTTTGTTCCCCCCACATCGCATCCGAGAAAGATCAACTTTCTCACCTCCCAATCATAGTATAATCGTTTCGGGGTGGAAAACGTGAAGGGATTTCTCTTTGTTCTGCTTTTTGCTCTTTCCACGTGTGCGATGAGTGGAGCCTTTGTGGGTTTTTCCATCGATTTTTCCGGAAAAACTTCAATGGCCCTCGGTGTGGACAACGGATGGTTCACAGCGGGAGTGGAATTGTGGAATGTTTCAGATTTCTCTTTCTTTGTCGGTGCTCTGAGGAACGTAGATCTGAAGGATTTCACACTCACTCTGGAAACAAGGGTGGGACTTTCCATAAAACCCTACTTTGGCTTTATCACGTTTTTCTGGAAAAGATACGGCAACACGAAATGGGGATTCGGCTACACGATACTCTTTAGAGATTCTCAGCTCAGTCTTCCTTTGTTCATCAGATTGGGGTGGTAAAGAATGGATCATCTCGAATCTCTTGATTTTCCAAAGGTAGTCGATCTTGTCAAAAGATACACACTCTCAGATCTAGGAAAAAGACATCTCGATACCTTAAGACCAACTGTGAACCCATGGAGCGAACTGGATCTAGTGGAGGAACTTTTAAACTATCTCACAAGGTGGGGAGAACCTTCCATAAAAGGGTTAAATGACATCACGTCGGAGATGGAAAAATTGAAAGCAGGATCTTCCTTGGAGCCCTGGGAGCTTCTGCGTGTTTCCAGCTTTCTTGAGGGATGCGACCTTTTGAAAAGTGATCTTACAAGACGCGAGTATCAGAAACTGAAAGAGACGTTCTCACAGCTTGTGTCTTTTGAAGAATTCGTGAAGGAAGTGAACAGGTGCATAGAGCAGGATGGAGAGGTCTCTGACAGGGCAAGTCCGAGGTTGAAGGAGATAAGAAACGAAAAGAGGAGTCTTTCGTCGGAGATCAGAAGAAGAGCAGACGAATTCGTGAAGAATCACTCTCAGATCCTCCAGGAGCAGATGTACGTCTACCGGGATGGAAGGTACCTCTTTCCTGTGAAGGTCTCCATGAAAAGATCGGTGAAGGGGATCGTCCATCATCTTTCCTCCTCTGGGGCCACCGTTTTTATGGAGCCTGAAGAGTTCGTCGAACTGAACAACAGGATGCGTCTTCTGGAAGAGGAAGAAAGACTGGAAATCAGTCGAATTCTTCGCCATCTCACGAACATGCTCCTTCAAAGACTGAAAGATCTCGAAAAGAACGTAGATCTGATCGCCCGCTTCGATTCTCTTTACGCACGGGCAAAGTTTGCAAGGGAAAACAGAGGCATTGTTGTGAAGCCCTCTTCGAGAATGAAACTGGTGAACGCGAGACATCCGCTGATACCAGCAGACAGGGTCGTTCCGATAAACCTGGAACTTCCACCGAACAAAAAAGGTGTCATCATCACCGGCCCGAACATGGGTGGAAAAACCGTCACCGTGAAAACGGTGGGACTCTTCACCGCACTCATGATGAGTGGTTTTCCACTCCTTTGTGACGAAGGAACGGAGTTGAAGATCTTCCCAAAGATAATGGCAGATATTGGAGAGGAGCAGAGTATAGAACAGAGCCTCAGTACATTCTCTTCACACATGAAACGAATCGTTGAGATCGTCAAAAGCGCTGACAGTGATTCTTTGGTCATTCTCGACGAACTTGGATCAGGAACGGATCCGGTGGAAGGTGCCGCCCTTGCCGTTGCGATAATAGAAGATCTGCTGGAGAAAGGTGCAACCCTTTTTGTGACGACCCATCTCACACCCGTGAAGGTCTTCGCGATGAACCATCCACTTCTTCTGAACGCTTCTATGGAGTTCGATCCAGAAACTCTCTCGCCAACCTATAGAGTCCTTGTCGGTGTTCCGGGAGGGTCCCACGCGTTCCAGATAGCAGAAAAGCTGGGCCTTGAAAAACGCATAATTGAAAACGCCAAATCCAGGCTTTCCCAGGAAGAAATGGAACTTGAAGCTCTCATAAGATCACTCCATGAAAAGATCTCTCTGCTCGAAGAGGAAAAGAGAAAGTTCCAGAAGGAGAAAGAGGAGTACATGAAACTCAGGGCAAAATACGAAGAGGACTACAAAAAACTCAGAAGAATGAAAATCGAAGAGTTCGACAGAGAACTGAAGGAACTCAACGACTACATCAGAAAGGTCAAAAAAGAGCTCGATCAGGCAATACACGTGGCAAAATCCGGGAGTGTTGAAGAAATGAGAGAAACCGTGAAGACCCTGGAGAAAGAGAGGGAAGATCTGAAGAGAAAAACCATCGAAGAGGAGGCAGAAGAAGAGATCAACGTAGGAGATCACGTGAGAATGGAGGGAGGAACCTCCATTGGAAAAGTAGTGGAAATCAAGGGAAACACCGCTCTTGTTGACTTCGGCTTTTTGAGAGTGAAAGTACCACTTGGAAAGCTCAAGAAAGCAAAGAAAAAAGAGGAGGAAGACGCAGAAAAGGGCACTCATTTTGTTTCTTCCTTCAGAACGGAGATAGATATACGAGGCATGACCGTTGAAGAGGCAGAACCCGTTGTGAAAAAGTTCATCGACGATCTGGTTATGAACGGCATCAAAAAAGGCTATATAATCCACGGGAAAGGAACAGGAAAACTGGCAATGGGTGTCTGGGGGATGCTCAGGAAAGACAAGAGGGTAGTCTCTTTCAGGTTCGGCACACCATCGGAAGGGGGAACGGGTGTCACGGTTGTGGAGGTGGAAGTGTGATCTTTGCTCTGGATGTCGGGACGCGCAAGATAGCGGGATTGCTTGCAATTGAGGAAAGAGGTTTGATCAGAATCGTTGACTCTGAACTCATGGAGCACAAAAGCCGCACGATGTTCGATGGTCAGGTGCACGATGTGATAGGCGTTGCAGAAATCGTCGAAGAAGTGAAGCGAAGACTCGAGGAGAGAAACGAGTTAAAACTCGAGGAAGTGGCGGTTGCACTTGCAGGAAGGTTCTTGAAGACAAAGATCGGTGAAGCAGAGAAAGACCTTTCGAAGGTGGGACACATCACAAGAGAAGACGTGATGAAACTGGAGATAGAGGCTGTCAGCAACGCACAGAGCGATGTGGAGGAGGAGTTCTTCTGTGTCGGGTACTCCGTTGTGGAGTACAGATTGGACGACATGTGGATGAAGAGACTGGAGGGTCACAGAGGTGGAAAGGCTTATGTGAAGGTTGTTTCTGCGTTTCTTCCCGTGCACGTTGTGGATTCTCTGATGAGAGTTCTGGAAACGGTGAAACTCACACCGGTACACGTAACACTGGAACCCATTGCCGCCATGGACCTCGCCGTACCGGAGGATTTGAGGTACCTGAACATCGCCCTTGTCGATGTCGGAGCAGGAACGAGCGATATCGCCATATCGAGAGAAGGTACCGTTGTAGCGTACGGAATGATTCCACTCGCAGGAGACGAGATCACAGAAGCCATAGGAAAGAGTTTCCTGCTGGACTTTCAAACGGCAGAGTACGTTAAGCGAAGTGTTTTCACGTCAGGAAAAGTGAAAGTGAAAAACGTTCTCGACAGAGAGATCGAGCTTTCAAGAGAAGATGTTGAGTCTGCCATAAAACCCACTGTTGATCAGATCACGTCTGAAATTTCCTCTACTGTGATGGAACTCAACGGAGAGCCACCCTCCGTTGTGATGGTGGTTGGGGGTGGAGCGAAAGTACCAGGTTTTGTGGAAGCGCTAGCCGAAAAGCTGAACCTGCCGCTAGACAGGGTTTCTTTGAAGAGTGTGGAAAACACGGGCGTTGTGGAGGACATTACGGGAAAGGTCAGAGGAAGTGAGTACATCACACCTGTCGGTATAGCGTACAGTGCTATAAGAAACAAGGGATCTGTCTTCTCTCAGGTCGTTGTGAATGGAATCCCTGTGAGACTCATAGGAGCTGTTGGGAAGTACTCTGTTATGCAAGTACTCATACAGGCAGGCTACAGGTTCTCTTCTCTTGTGGGAGGAGACACGATCTCCGTCGTTGTGAACGGGAAAACCATTTTGAGACCAAGAAGAAGAACTTCTGTGAGGGTCCTCGTGAACGGAGAAGAGGCCAGTCTTTCCTCAAAAGTGAAACACGGAGACAGAATCGATGTCCAAATCGAGGAAAAGACCGTTCCTCTCAGAATAAAAGACGTCGCAAAGCCTGTAAGGGTGACGCTTCCATCCGGAGAGATCGAAGAGATTTACCCGAAGATCCTGAAAAACAACTCTCCAGCATCTCCAGAGGAACAGCTGAGCGAAGAAGACGTTGTCAGTTTTCCAGAGAAAATGAAGGTGAAGGAGATCAGAGAGAAACTGTCCTACGGTAAGTTAACGATCTTCATCAACGGAGAAGAAAAGAGAGTCTGCGTTGTGGATTTCGACCTTTTGAAAGAAGATCGGGCTTTGAAGGACGACGAAGAAGTTCCCCTTGGAAGTGAACTCGTCGTGATAGAAAAAGGAAAAAAATCTCTTGAAGAGGCACTGGAAGTTCCCTACATCACGGTCAGTTTCAACGGTGTTTTGAAAAAAATCCCTCTGAAGATCATCCAACGAACCGGTGAATCAGTGGAGATGAAGGACTTCAAACCGATGGTGATAGATCTTTTGAAAGACGTGAAACTGGATGGTTTTAAAGATTACGAACTTCTCAGGAACGGAAAAAAGGCGATGTTCACAGATTTCCTCGAAGATGGTGACGTGATCGAGTTCAGAATAAAAAAGTGAGGGGGCCGGCCCCCTCAGATGATAGCCTTCTCCGTTTCTTTATCGAAGGCATGCATTCGCGTCATGTCGAACACAAGGTCGATCTTCTGCTCTTCCTTTGCCTGTGTTCTCGGGTTAACGGATGCCGTGATGATGTCGTCCCCCACCCTCACGTGGAGTATCGTTTCACTTCCAAGAGGTTCCACCACATCCACGATTCCCGTTACCGTGTTCTCCGGTGTTGGAGCGAGTGCAAACAGTTTGTCGTAGATGTCTTCTGGCCTGATACCGAAGATGATTTCTTTGTCTATGTAGTTTGCGAGTTTGTCTTCGAACTCCTTGGGTACTTTCACCTTAAAACCGGATGCCTGTATCCAGAGACCACCTTCTCCTCTCACGACTCTTGCATTGATGAAGTTCATTGGAGGGCTTCCGATGAAACCGGCAACGAAGACATTCGCAGGGTTGTTGTATATCTCATGGGGGGTACCGATCTGCTGGATCTCTCCGTCCTTCATGACGACGATCTTGTCCGCCATCGTCATCGCTTCGACCTGGTCGTGAGTCACGTAGACGATCGTTGCCTGAAGCCTGTGGTGGAGTTTCTTGAGTTCGCTTCTCATCTGAACCCTGAGTTTTGCGTCGAGGTTGGAGAGAGGTTCGTCAAACAGGAAGACCTTTGGATTTCTCACGATCGCTCTTCCAACCGCGACCCTCTGTCTCTGACCACCGGAAAGCTGTCTTGGTTTTCTGTCAAGCAGATTCTCAATTCCGAGTATCTTTGCAGCTTCTTTCACTCTTCTGTCGATCTCATCTTTGGGGTATTTTCTCAGCTTCAAACCGAAGGCCATGTTCTCGTAAACGGTCATGTGCGGATACAGAGCGTAGTTCTGAAACACCATTGCAATGTCTCTGTCTTTCGGTTCAACGTCGTTCACGACTTTTCCATCGATGTAGATCTTTCCTTCGGTGATCTCTTCGAGCCCGGCGATCATTCTGAGAGTGGTCGTCTTTCCACAGCCGGAGGGTCCAAGGAGAACCACGAACTCTTTGTCCTCGACGACCAAGTTCGCGTTCTTCACGGCGACAACTTTGTTGTCGTAGATCTTGGTGACGTTTTCAAGCACAACCTGAGCCATCCTCACACCTCCTGAGAGTCGTTGAATTCAAAGTATTTTTTGAGTTCAAGATACTTCTCCACGTTACCAATGTCCAGAAGGTAGGTGTCCAGTATCTCTTCAAGGAACTCCATCAACTTCCTGTACTTTTCGTAATCGATCACCGCAACGGCCGGGATCCCGTTTTTTGTCACGACCACGTCTTTTCCTTTTGTTTCTTCAACAACCTGGGAAAACTTCGCCTTTGCTTCCGCCAGACTGTAAAAGGACACCCCACTCAGATTCATCTTCCCACTCCTTGACCAAAATTATAGTCAAGTTTACAAAAAATTACAAACACCGTTTTGGATAAAAAAACGGGGATATCCATGATTATCCCCGTTTATGAAGAAATATGATGTTTTTTCTCAAAATTTCACGTTGAAGTAAAACCTGCCTGTGTTGAAAACAAAAGTTAGATCGGTATCTCCTTTTCTGACACGCCCCATGAATCCAAAGGCAACTTCATCTTTGGAGGCCGCAACGAGGAGTTTCAGGTCGACTCCGTTGATGGGCCTGAAGTTGAAACCTGCCCCACCGGACAGTTTCCAGTTAAGGCCTCCTACTCCTAAAAAGACCACGTTATCTGGATCAGACAGACCAAAAAGGAACGTGTTGTTCAAAGCCCTGTAGGCAAAGGAGGTGCTTCCCATGGAGAGGTGCCCACTGCAGAACATGACGGTGTCTTCGGACATGTACGAGAAGTTGTCGAGGGAAAACCTGTAACCACCGAGTTTCATGTTGTAGTTTTGCTCAAGAAGGGCATATCCCCCGAACCTTCCTATGAGGAATTCGTAGTGGAGACTTCCGGGAAATGGAACGAGATCTCTCTGGTCGATGGAAAAAAAGACGTTCCAGGTGTTTCCGAAGGAAATACTGACTTTCAGCACCGCCTCCGAGGTTTTCACCTTCAAAAAGCCAAGTTTTTGGAAATTTGCCTCACTCTTTGTGACGGACACTCCAACACCCCATCCATCCTTGAAAGCCTCAAAAAAGAGTGTATCACCGAATCTGATGTGGTATCCCCCAGAAAACCACGTGAAGGAAGCAGAAAACAGGACTCCCCCCACGGTCAGAAGGAAAAGAAGGAAAAGATACTTTTTCAAAGTATCACTCCCCCTCCAGAAGCTTCTGGATGATTCTGTTGGTGAGTTCTGGATTTGCCTTTCCTTTTGTTTCTCTCATCACGAAGCCAACGAAGAATCCCGCTGCTTTCTTCTTGCCTGCCTTATAGTCTTGAACCGCCTTTGGATTTTGTTCCATAGCTTTTCTCACCAGATCTTCTATGAGCTTTTCGTCGTTTATCTGAACAAGACCCTTTTCTTCTACGATCTGAGAGGGCATCTTTCCCGTCTCGAAAACTTCCGGGAAAATCTCTTTTGCGATCTTTATGGAGATCTTTCCTTCGCCCATCAACCTGAAGAGATCTGCAAAGTGCTGCGGAGTCAATTTTGACTCTGTGATTTCGATATTTCTCTCGTTGAGCTCTCTCAGAACTTCTGTCATGATCCAGTTGCTGAGCTCTTTTGGTCTGTTCACCACCTTCACACACTCTTCGAAGAACTCCGCAAGTTCCTTGCTTGCTGTAAGGACCTTCGCATCGTACTCCGGAAGGCCGTACTCTCTCATGAAGCGATTTGCTTTCTCGTCTGGAAGTTCAGGAAGCTCTTTTTTCACCTCTTCGAGATATTCATCGCTCAGGACAACGGGTGGAATATCGGGCTCCGGGAAGTACCTGTAGTCACTCTCTTCTTCCTTCCCCCTCATGGAAACGGTGGTCTTTGTTGCCATGTCCCATCCCCTTGTTTCTCTTTCCACATCCTCTCCTCTTTCCATGGCTTTGACAATCCTTTCGAACTCGTACTCCAAGGCTTTTTCTACGAATCTGAAGGAGTTCATGTTCTTCACTTCCACCCTGTTGCTCTGTCTTCCCGTTTCTGCGTCCACAACGGAGATGTTCGCATCGCACCTGAGTGCACCCTTTTCCATGTCGCCCGTGCTCACACCCAGGTATCTCACGATCGATCTCAGTTTCTCCATGAAAATACGTGCTTCTTTTGGAGAGGAAATGTCTGGCTCTGTAACGATCTCGATGAGGGGCACACCGCATCTGTTCATGTCGACGAGGGAATAACTCGCACGTGTAATAGAATCTCCTTCGTGCACGAGTTTTCCCGTGTCCTCTTCTATGTGAAGCCTTCTTATTCTGATCTTCTTTCTTCCCTCGTCGCCGTCTATTTCGAGGTAGCCTTCCGTTGCGATCGGATAGAAGTACTGGCTGATCTGATATCCCTTCGGGAGGTCCGGATAGAAGTAGTTCTTCCTGTCAAACCTTGAATACTTGTGTATCTTGCAGTTCAGGGCAAGGGCAGTCTTTACAGCGAACCTGATCATTTCTTCACTGGGAACAGGGAGTGCTCCTGGCTGGCCCGTACAGACAGGACAGATCGCCGTGTTCGGGGGAAGATCGAAAACATCCGCCGGGCAGGAACAGAACGCTTTGGTCTTCGTTGAGAGTTGAACGTGTATCTCAAGACCTATGACCGGTCTGTATCTCATGCTTTCACCTCCGGAAGAGGGAACATACCGTTTTCGTTGTAGGGAGAGTTCTTTTCAATGGCTCTTGCTATTCTGAAGACCTTTCCGTCTGCGAATCTTTTTCCGATCACCTGGACTCCCACGGGGAGGTTGTTTGAGAACCCAAACGGCACGCTGATCGCGGGAAGTCCGGCAAGGTTTGCCGGTATGGTGAATATGTCCATCAGGTAGTAGGTGAGCGGGTCTTTTATCTCCCCGATTTTGAACGCGGTAACGGGAGAGGTGGGAGTGAGGATCGCATCGTATCGGGAGAGAACCTCGTTGAGTTCGTCTGAGATCTTTCTTCTCACCTTCATCGCCTTGTTGAAGTAAGCTTCGTAGTAAGCAGCACTGAGTGTGAAGGTTCCTATCATGATTCTTCTTCTCACTTCTTCGCCGAAGCCCACGTTTCTTGTCTTCATGTACATCTCTCTGAGACCTTTTTCTTTCATTCTAAGGCCATATTTTACACCGTCGAATCTGGCAAGGTTTGAGCTTGCCTCGGCTGGAGCGATAACGTAGTAGGTGGCAACAGAGTACTTGATGTGTGGTATCTTCACCTTTTCCACCTTTGCACCGAGCTTTTCAAGAAGTTTCAGAGCTTCATCGAACCTTTCCGCTACTCCCTCTTCTATATCGTGTTCAAAGATCTCCTCCGGCACGGCAAATTTCATTCCGGAAACTCCCTCTTCTATCTCAGAGAGAAAATCTACCTTTCTTTTCACCGTCGTGGCATCGTTTTCGTCCTGTCCTGAGATGATCTCCATGAGGATCGCAGCATCCCTCACCGTTTTTGTGATGGGACCGATCTGATCCAAAGAACTTGCAAACGCCACAAGGCCGTACCTGGAGACAAGGCCATAGGTGGGTTTGTACCCAACGACGCCACACAGGGAAGCAGGCTGTCTCACAGAGCCTCCCGTGTCGCTTCCGAGTGCTGCCACCACCATTCCGGCAGCAACTGCGGCGGCTGATCCCCCACTGCTTCCGCCAGGAACTCTTTCCAGATCCCAAGGGTTTCTTGTGGGAAAGAACGCGGATCTTTCGGTGCTCGAGCCCATAGCAAATTCATCGAGATTTGTCTTTCCAACTGTAACAAAGCCTGCTTCTTTCAATTTCTTCACCACCGTGGCATCAAAGACAGATTCGTAGTTTTCAAGGATTTTCGAAGCGCAGGTTGTTCTCATTCCGAGTGTGAGGATGTTGTCCTTGATTGCAACCGGAATTCCCCAGAATTTTCCTCTTTTTTCAACGGAGACATTCTCTTTGACGGAGATGAACGCCTTCACGTGTGGGTCGAGTTTTCTGATGGTTTCAAGGGAAAGTTGTGGAAGTTTTTCTCTTCCTTCTTCAGAAAGTTTCAGACACTCCTCTATTGTGAGTCTTCTGAAATCCAAATCGATCACCTCCTTCTGTGGATTATAGCAAAAGCATGTTATAATTTGTCACAAGAAGTGTTCCGTGTTTGTTCTCATCAGAATCTAACAGTTTTCTTTGGCTTTTAACAGGATGATATAAAAGTATCTGGATATTGACATCCTATTTCATCAAGGTGTATAATATAATGCGTGAAAATCTATATTTAACAAATTTTAATCTAGGGAGGTGGATTTTATGAGAAAGCGAGCAGGTTTTACGTTGATCGAGCTTTTGATCGTTATGGCTATCATTGCAGCCTTGATGGCTGTGTTGATTCCAACGGCAACGGGTGCGATGAGAAAGGCAAGGGCTACAAGGATCGCGGTGCAGTTGAGAAACGTGGAGCAGGGAGTAGAGCAGTATCTGTTAGCAACGTTGCCAGCAACAATTGATTCTAACTTCCGGGACAATCTAAAAAATAATCTGAAAGACAACGGTTTTGTTGACGCAAGTATTTTGGATGATCCGAACTTGGAAACACTGACAGTAGAAGCTTCTGGTACTACAAAAATCAAAATTCAAATTGAGTATGATGCAAAGGATGCCAACGTAGCAAGTTTAGCTAGAGATACTCTTGCACAAACTTATGGTTTAGGAGAATCAGATGGATCTCCGGAAGGAGCTTATGTTAGTGATACTACCGTTGGTATAGTCAAATCTATCGACGCCTTCTGGTGGTAATATTTCCTCCCAAAAAACCAAAAGCCCCCGCCCGGGGGCTTCATATTTTTTTGAGTGCCTGATCGAGGTCCTCCACAAGTTTCTCGGGATTTCCAATACCAACGTGTATCCTGATGAGGTTCACGTCCTCTTTCGGGCAGTCACCGTACGCTACTCTTGGAACAACGAGGTTTTCATGACTTCCCCAGCTCACCGCCATCTTGAAGACTTTCAGGCTTTCGACGAACTCTTTTACCTTCTCCACATTGTCTGTCTTCAACCTGAAACTCATCAAGCCTGAACCGCCATTCATCTGAGAAGATGCCAGTTCGTACTGATCCGACCTTGGGTTCATTGGATAGTTCACCTCTAAGATCTTGGGATGATCGAACAAGAAATCAGACACCACGAGTGCGTTTTCGTAATGTTTTCTCATGCGAAGCTCGAGAGTTCTAAGGCCTCTCAGTATGAGCCACGATTCTATTGGAGAAAGAACGGGCCCCAAATTCTTGTACTCGTCTTTGAAGATCTCGAACATATCTTCTTTGTCTCCCGCTATCACACCCGCCATCACGTCTCCGTGACCCGAGATGTACTTCGTTGCTGAGTGAACGACCACGTCCACTCCCAGAAGTTTTGGCTTTTGGAAAATGGGAGACGCCCAGGTATTGTCTATGATGGTCTTTATCCCAAGATCTCTTGCGACTTTTGTTACTTTTCTGATGTCGATTACTCTCATTCTCATGCTCGTCGGGCTTTCAAGGTAGATGAGCTTTGTTTTCTCTGTGATCGCCTCAAGGACTCTGTCTGCATCGGAGGGAACGAAACTTACCTGGATGTCGAACTTCCTGGAAAGATATCTGAAGAACCTCTTCGCCCAGGAATACGCTTCATCGACACACACAACGTGATCTCCAGATTTCAGAAAGTGAAGAATGGAAAGGGAGATGGCACTCATACCGGAAGAGACAAGGCGAGCATCTTCACACCTTTCCAGAATGGCAAGTTTCCTCTCAACCAGCCTCGTTGTTGGATTGCTTCCCCTGTTGTATACGTACTCGTAGTCTCCGTTTCTGAGGGCTTTTGACATCTCATCGAAACTGTCGAAGTAGAAATTGGTTGTCTCAAAGATGGGAAATGACAGTGCTTTAAAAGGAACGTCTTCTTCTCCATACGAGAACAAAATATCGTCTATGTTCATGAGAAAGCCTCCTACTGAAATTGTGTACCGAGCTATATTTTAACTCATGTTCAGACCGTTTCAAAGACCCGCTTTCTGTTTCCCCAGTCTCTTCCGGGTTTTCTTCCAAGGTGTTCTATCATCTTCATAACACAGGGGATGCAGGCGGTGTCTCTTTCGAAGACACAGATCTTTCCGGGGTAGAGCTGGTAGAGCTGTCTGTAAGGTGAAGGGGTCCAGTTCGGCATGATGACGTTTGCTCCACATCTGAGTGTGATTTCTCTTCCACCTGGAACGATCGTTCCCATCGCGGTGGTCGCCGGAATGTTTGAATCTGGAAGAAGGATCCTTGTGAGTGCCACCATCTTCAACGTGAGGGTGAAATCTCCCTTCTTTTCGTTTGCAAGAGGTGTGTCGGGGTGTGGTATGAAGGGGCCTATACCTACCATGTCGAAATCGTGTTCTTTCAGAAACAAAAGGTCGTCCACAAGATCTTCGATCGTCTGGCCTGGAAGACCCACCATTGAACCTGCTCCCGTCTCGTAGCCGAGTTCTTTCAGAGTGAGAAGACATTTCACCCTGTTCTCAAAAGACGTATCTGGTCTCAATCTTTTGTGAAGGATCGGATTTGCCGTTTCGTGTCTCAGAAGGTATCTGTCCGCTCCCGCTTCCTTCCACTTTTCGTAATACTTTCTTGGCCACTCTCCAAGACTCAGTGTGACGGCAACTCCCATCTTCTTTATCTCTCTCACCACATCGGAAATCACATCCGGCATGTAGTAAGGGTCCTCTCCAGACTGAAGAACGATCGTTTTCGCACCGAATTGAACGGCGAGTTTTGCCCTCTCGACGATCTCTTCTGGTGTCATGCGGTACCTCTTCAAGTTCTTGTTGTCCCTTCTAAGACCACAGTAAAGACAGTTCTTTCTGCACACGTTGGAAAACTCGATGATCGCTCTGATGTGAACCTCGTCACCGACATATTTTCTCCTCACCGCGTCTGCGAGTTTGAAGAGTTCTTCGTTGAACTCTTTATCGTTTTTGGAGAGGGCCTCTCTCAAGACGTCCCTTGTAAACTCTCTTCTTTCAAGTTTTTCCAGAATCTCCCGTCCTGTCATGACTTTATCACTCCAATCTTTCCAGAATCCTTTTCAACAAGGGAACTACTTCATCCTTTTTCTCTTCAGGGAAATCTTCTGCGAAGACACCAAACCTTCCATTTTCAACGAGAAGTTCCGCAGGGAGAAACTTTTCCTTTCCCGCTTTCAGGTCTTTATAGAAGGACCATCTTCTTCCGATCCGCTCAGATATCCAGATTTTGCAGTCGTATTTTTCCGCTATCTCTTCCAGGATCTTTTTAAAATCTGACATCCCTTTCACCGCGCTTTATCTTTTCGAGTCCTTCTCTCACCTTTTCTCTGATCTTCGGGTTCATCTTCTGGAGTTCTTTTTCGATAACTTCTTCGCCGATTTTTCTTGTTTCTTCTGTTGCGTAGTCACAGAGATACTCTTGAAGTGTGAAGAGGGCGTTCGGTGTACAGAAATTTTTGACAAAACCGGGAATGGCAAATTCCATGAAGTGTTCCCCTGTTCTTCCTGCTCTGTAACACGCTGTGCAGAAAGATGGGACGAATCCCTCTTTCAGGAGACTCTTCATCACATGATCGAGTGGTCTTGGATCTTCGAGTGTGAACTGTCTTTTTCTGTCTTCATCGTCTTCTCTGTGAGAGTACGCTCCGATTCCTATTCTAGATCCGGCGTCTATCTGTGAAACACCGAGTTTTATCACTTCGTCTCTGAGTTTTGCGGGCTCTCTTGCTGTGAGGATCATTCCCGTGTATGGAACAGACAGTCTTATGATGGCAACGAGTTTCTTGAAGTCTTCGTCACTTACAGCGTGCTCCGGTTTTTGTGAGTAAGGAGTATTTATAGCGGGCTTTATTCTCGGGAAGGAAATGGTGTGTGGTCCCACTCCAAATCTTTCTTCCAGGTGAATTGTATGGTAAAGAAGTCCCATCACTTCAAATTTCCAGTCGTAAAGACCAAAGAGGGCTCCTATTCCAACGTCGTCGATACCGGCCATCATCGCTCTGTCAAGACCATAAAGTCTCCAGTTGTAGTTCGACTTGGGACCTCTGGGATGGAGTTTCAGATACGTTTTCTTGTGGTAGGTCTCCTGGAAGATCTGGAAAGTACCTATTCCAACGGACTTTATGATCTTGTAGCCTTCGATCGTCTGGGGGGCGGCGTTGACGTTCACTCTTCTGATCTCACCGCTTCCGTGTTTGGTGTTGTAGACGATGTCGATCGTTTTTGCGATGAACTCTGGAGAGTACTTCGGATGCTCTCCGTAGACCACTATGAGCCTTTTGTGGCCCTGAGAAACGAGGGCTTTGACTTCTTCCCTCAGTTGTTCTTCTGTGAGAGTTTTTCTTTCCACCAACTTGTTGGAGACTCTAAAGCCACAGTACACACAGTCGTTGACACAATCGTTTCCTATGTAGAGTGGTGCAAAGAGAACGATCCTGTTTCCGTAGATTTTTTCTTTCAGAGTACGGGCCGCTTCGAATATTTCCTCCAGAAGCTCCGGATCTTCCACGTTCAAAAGGGTGGCGGTTTCTTCGGGATCGAGTCTGTTCTTGTCCAGAGATTTCTGTATGATCTCCCTCACCCTTGCTGGATCCGGGTTTTTCGTCTTCTCAAGTAGTTCGAATATCTTCTCTTCCGGTATGAAAGATTTGCTTTCCACGCGCTCTCTTGTGAACACGTACATGCACATCACCTCTTTAAGGGAACTGTTTTCACACGAACCCCGGGAATTTGACCGAGCTTTCCGGAGAGGGCTCCCACCGTATCGTTGTCTGTCTTCAAAACGAGGAATATGATCGCCATGTTCTCTTCCTTGACGGGATATCCAACCCTGAGGAGAATGTCTTCTGCGAAGTTGTGAAGAAGTTCGTTTACCTGTCTGTAGGCCCTTTCCCTGTCCTCCACAACGATTGTGAGTATGTAAAATCTCTTCTCCAAAATGAAAACCCCCTCTCCGTATACCGGGAGAGGGGTGTACTTTCATCTATCCCCTCCCCCGGTGTCAGGATTTTTCCCTCCACCTCAGGAGGTTTGTGATTTTTCTCACTTTCTGTTTATATTATACCACCTCATATCAACCTCTTCAACATTTCAAGCACCTGCATCCAGAGTCGAAAACAGTTGACACGAGCAATTATGAATGATACAATACCACAAACACAATAGATAAATATCTAAAAAATCTATAGATTTACTAGATAATTATCGGTGGAGGTGAGCTTTGTGATGCGAAAGCATATCATATGGCATGAAGGAAAAGTAAAGAAAGAAGATAGGGAGAAACTTCTTGGGCAAAAGGGTGTTGTTATATGGCTCACAGGTCTTTCTGGGGCAGGGAAGTCCACCATTGCGCATGAACTGGAGTGGAGATTACTTGAAATGGGGAAACTTGCCTATGTTTTAGATGGTGACAACATCAGACACGGGTTGAACAGTGATCTTGGATTCTCACCGGAAGATAGAAAAGAGAATATAAGGAGAATAAGCGAAGTTGCAAAGCTTTTTGCTGACGCTGGTATCATCACGATCACTGCTTTCATCTCTCCCTACAAGGAGGACAGGAAAAGAGCTAGATCTCTTCTGGCAGAAGGAGAGTTCATAGAGGTCTATGTGAAATGCCCTCTCGAGGTGCTTATAAAAAGGGATCCAAAGGGTTTGTATAAAAAAGCTTTGGCTGGAGAAATAAAGGAGTTCACCGGTATCTCCGCACCTTACGAAGAACCAGAAGACCCTGAAATCATCCTGGAAACTGACAAAGAAACTGTGGAAGAGTCCGTCGAAAAAATCCTGAATTATCTGAAAGAAAGAGGGGTGATCTAGGTTATGAGGGAAATAAAAAAGAGAATAATTAAAATCTTGTACAGGAAAATCTTTAGACCTAAGAGAAGCAGAGATATAGTTCGTATGCTTTTAAAGACCGAAGAAAATTCCCCTACTCGAGAAGAAAGAGAATTCATCATAAAAAGATTGAAGGACTTTGGATATCTGGATTAAATGCTATGAAAAGGGTCCTTATACTAGTAACGTCGTTCGTCATACTATTGATTCCTTTCGTGTTCGAACCACCATCGGGTTTGTCTCAGGAGGGATTCAAAACCCTCTCGGTGTTCATTGTGGGTGTGTTGTGGTGGGCTTCACAAATTGTGCCTATAATGATAACCAGTATATTTATGATCACACTATTTGCAACCTTGGGTCTCGCAGACTCAGAGGAAATTTACTCGTTATTCGGAAGCACACCTGTTTTCTTTCTTCTGGGATCCTTCATTCTAAGTTCTGCTCTGAAAAAGACTGGAATTACGCAAGATATCGCTCTGTGGTTCATAAGGACATTTGGGAAGAATTCAAAGAAAATTTCAGTGAGCTTTGCATTGGCTTCTTATTTCCTGTCTTTATGGACAGTTAGCCACGGTGTTGTGGCCATATTGGTACCTATTGCTATAGAATTGATGAACTGCATTGATAGCGAGGATAACAAAAAACTCATGAAATCAGTACTTTTCTCTATTTTGTGGGGTGCAACGTTAGGAGGAAGTACCACACCACTCGGAGGGGCTCGTTCACCTCTCGTAATGGCGATCGTTGAATCATTTTATAACAAAGAAATTTCGTTCCTGAAATGGATAGCACTGTCATTTCCTATCACTGTGTCGATCTTGGTGGTATCGATCCTCGTGATAATAAAAACAACACCTCAGGTAAATATAAAAGTAACTTTTCAAGGAGGAAAGGCCACAGATCCGAAGGAAAAGTTCACAGTGGCTGTTATTACTCTAACAACAGTATTTTTATGGATATTCGCTGGAGATAAGTTGGGAATTGCCAACATAGCACTGGGGACAGTAGTTTTACTTTTTTTGACGAATGTCATTACGTGGACCGATGTAGAGAGGAACGTAAACTGGGGGATTATCTTAATGTACGGAGGGGCAATAGTTTTGGGAAAGATGATGAACGAAACAGGCGTTTCGCAATGGATTGTGAACATAACAGGTATAGGATCATTACCCAGTTTTTTTGAAATAGTGACTATAATTGGAGTAGGTATTGTTTTGACGGAAATCATGAGCAATTCGGCTGCTTCATTGATTCTAGCGCAGCTAGCTCTTCCTTTATTAGGGAAAAATCATTTATCACCGGAAGCCATGGCTGTTCTGATATCCATGATAACAGGTTTCGCTTATATCCTTCCAACAGGGTCACCAAGTGTATCTATTTTATTTTCTACCGGGCAGGTGGAATTCCGCGATTTTCTGATTTATGGAGGATTTATGACTATCATGTCGTGTGCCATTCTCTTGGTGTTCGTAGGGTTCTGGATGTTTGCTCAGGGGTGAAAAGAAATGACTATCGTGCTACTGGATTTTGACTTGAACATAGAGGATTTTTTGCAAAAGATATGTTCTGAAGCGAAAGTGTTGTTCGTGATTGATGAAAATTTGATAAAGATATACGCTGAATACGTGGGGGAGAGTGGGTGGTTGGGGGAGATGGTAATAGAAGAACTTTTCCAAGCGATTAGAAAAAAGTTGGAAGAAGATAGAATGTGCTTGATGAAGAGATTAGAAAAACTGAGAGAACGATGTGGGTACACAATGAAGAAAAAGAATGGACATCTAAGAGAAATTTTAGAGAATATTCTGAGAGAGGGTTCCGAGATCATCAGAGTTGTTCTAAAAAAAGAAGGATTGATGCACTTTATAGCAAAGCCCGTTCTGCAATCTCTTAAGAAAAGACATAGAAGAATAGAGATCGTTGAATTGTAAATGGGAGGTGTTTTCTGTGATTGCACCGCACGGAGGAAAACTGGTGAACAGGATTGTAGAGGGCGAAGAGAAAAAGGATTGGGAAGCCAGGGCAAGAGAGATGAAGAAGATAACCGTATCCTACTGGGATCTGTCGGAGCTGGAGAACATAGCAACAGGCTTGTTCAGTCCACTGGAAGGCTTCATGACGAAAGAGGATTACGACTTCGTTCTCGATGATATGAGACTCTCAAGCGGAGTGATCTGGACCATACCCATCGTGCTTTCAGTTTCAAAAGAAGAAGCAGGAGAGATAAAGATAGGAGACTGGGTTGCGATCCATGGAGAAGATGGGAAGCTGTATGCTGTGATGCAGGTGGAGGACAAGTTTGAGAGGAGAAAGAAAGAGGAGGCGAAGAAAGTCTACAAAACAGAGGAAGATGCACACCCTGGTGTTGCGTTTTTATACTCCCAGGGTGATGTGTGTCTTGGGGGGAAGATCTGGCTTGTCAGAAGGATAGAGCACAGAGATTTTCTCGAGTACAGATTCGATCCCAAAGACACAAGAAGGATCTTTCAGGAAAAGGGATGGAAAACAGTTGTGGCGTTTCAGACGAGAAATCCCATACACAGAGCACACGAGTACCTTCAGAAGGTGGCGCTGGAGATAGTGGACGGGCTCTTCATAAACCCCCTTGTTGGGAAGACCAAGAAGGGAGACATTCCGGCAGAGGTGAGAATGAAGACATACGAGGTGATCATAGAGAACTACTATCCGAAAGAAAGAGTTTTTCTGGGAGTTTTTCCTGTGAACATGAGGTACGCTGGTCCCAGGGAGGCAGTGTTTCATGCGATATGCAGGAAGAACTACGGCTGCACACACTTCATAGTGGGAAGGGATCATGCGGGTGTTGGAAATTACTATGGAACCTATGAAGCTCAGGAGATATTCGATCAGTTCAAACCGGAGGAGATAGGGATCGTTCCGTTGAAATTCGAGCACGCTTTTTACTGTAAGAAATGTGGTGGGATGGCCACAAAGAAAACATGCCCACACGGCGATGAGGACCACGTGTTCTTGAGTGGAACGAAGGTAAGGGAGATGCTCTCAAATGGTATCATGCCACCACCAGAGTTTATAAGACCGGAAGTGGCAAGAATTCTGATGGAATATTATAGAAAAATAGAATAACCGGGGAGTTCCCCCGGTTATTTTTTTAGTGTTGGTAACTTCAGAATGTGTATGGTAACGCCGACAGCTATTAATAAAAGAAGAAACTTTACCAGTACCAGTGGGATTATTGTAAAGGCTGATAGCAGGATGAACCCCCACAATGTAGCGATCGCTACAATTTTTGTTTTTAAAGGGATCCCGCGCTTTTCTAGATAATTTTTAATATAATTCCCGAAGAGTTTGTTATTCACCAGCCATTCGTAGAATTTCCTGGATCCCCTGGCGTAACATATTGCTGCAAGCAAAAGAAAGGGAGTGGTAGGTACGAGGGGAAGAAATATCCCAACTGTTCCTAGAATGACAAATAGGGTACCAAGAAAAATCATCAGCAGTTTAAGTATTTTTTCTTCTTTCAACAAAATTCATCACCTCTTCTTTGAACACCTGCAGTGCCTCTTCTTCTGTTAGAAATTTCTCTCCTTCCACTCCAAGACGGGTCTTGTCTATGTTCAGGTCTCTTCCACCGCGGTATACCATAAAACCATAACGCTTTGCAGCGATAGCGTCTGTTGGACAAATTCTCATACACTCGCCACAATTTTTGCATTTCTCTCGATCTATTACTGCTTTGCCGTTTGTCAAGGTAATCGCTTTGACTTTACAGTTTAAAACACACAGGTTACATCCATTGCATTTTTCGGGTATCACCTCGACTTCTACAACTCCCGTGAAACCGAGATTACTCAGAGGTGAAAGGGCACAATTGTTGGGACAACCGGAAGCGGATATTTTGAAAACCCCGGGAGTTTCTAATTTCATTTCTTTTATTACTTTATCTATTTTTTTAAGCAAACTTTGGGTGTTTGCATTACTGTGCAAGCAATCTTTTCCAAAACACGTTATCATATTGTCAAAGCCTTTCTTCTGGATAACACCGATATTCAATATCTCCAGACCGACGAATTTTAGTTCGGTTAAGATCCTATCCACATCTTTCTCGTCGACATATGGTATCTCCGGTGTCCCTCTAACTCCTATGTGTATGAACCCCCGACCGTATTTCCGGGCTATTTCTGCTAGTTTTCTAGCCTGATTCGAGGTTATTTCCCCGCACAGAGCTTTGACTCTCACGACAGTTTTTTTCTCTTTTTCGTTTATCTTTGTTTCACATTTTCCAAACTCTATCGACGGTTTCCTTTTGAGATCCCTTGTCAAAGCCTTTTTTACTTCATCCAGTCCTAGCACTTCAAGAACATCAGCTGCTCTCTCTTCTTTATGGAAACGTTCTCTCAACAATTCGACGTAATTTTCAAGCAACACAACACATTCCTCTTCTGAAAGATTTTCCGCAATTTTAACTCCAATGTTGGGTTTTAATCCTAATCTTCCTCCAAAGTAAACATCGTACTTTCCCGAATCAACTCCCACAAAACCAACATCTCCCAAAGCCCGGGGAATAGTACATCCTTTTTCACAACCTGCAACTACTATTTTCATTTTATGCCTTAAGTCCCTTATGTAGAAAAACCTGTCTAACTTTTCTCCGAGAGACATGGGATTTGTTTTGGCATATGGGCACAAATTGTTACTGTAACATACCTTCACGCTTCTTATTCTCGAGCCACAAGCTTCGAACTCAGCTTTTACCTGCTCCAGTTCCTTTCTGACTTTGGGAATATCAGAACCTTTCACGTGAGGAATGATTGGAATCTGGTTGGTGGTCAGGAGAAAATATCCTTTACCATACTTTTCTGAGATATCAGCCAGTTTTTCCAATTGTGAGGATGTTATGTTATTGCACATTATTTTGACCCAAACAGAGAAATTGTTTTCTCCTCTTAGCGGAACCACTCCCCCTCTAATAAGCTCTTTAAAATTTACGTCGAATTTCATATTAGTTCACCTCCTTAATTATCAATTCCACCTCAAAAATCTCACCATTTAAAATTCTGAAAGCCTTAACTCGAGGAACTTGAGGGTGTTTTAAGGAAACTATGATGTAGACCGCTTCTGGATAATACGCCATTTCAACGTCTTTTTTTGAAGGAAAGGGATCTGATAGAGGATGCGAATGATATATACCTAGAAAACACAGTTGTTGTTTTCGCATTTGTTTGAAGACATTGAACTGCTCCTTTGGATCCATTAAATAATTTCTTGCTGGATCTTCAGCGATATTACTCATTCTAAAAACTTGCAAGACTTCGTATTGATCGTTTTTGATTGTTCCGGCTAGTAGTCCACAGGCTTCAAATGGAAACGTTTCAAAACAGTGGTCTATAATCTCTTTGTATTCGGATTTTCTCAGTATCAAAGTGCTCATTTTTCACCGTCCTCTCCGATCACAACTTTCTGCCAGCCATTGATGGAAAAATCTATTTTCTTGACTTCATGAATCCCACATTCTCTTTTCTCTGGAGTTTCCCACCACCATCTTCCACTTCTTGGATCTTCTCCCTCTTTTACCGCTCTTGTACATGGTTCACAACCAATGCTTGGGTACCCTTTGTCATGAAGGGAGTTGTACGGAACATCGTTTTCTCTCAGATAATCCCAAACCATTTTCTCAGTCCAGTAAGCAAGAGGATTGATTTTTAAAATGGTTTTCTTTTTACCATCTATTTCTCTTTCTTCTAACTCAAAATTTTTTGTATCCTTTCTTGTTACAGACTGACCCCTCCTGAGACCGCTCAGCCATGCGCTGACGTTTTTCAAAATCCTGTTTAAAGGTTCCAGTTTTCTGACTTTACAGCACAATTTCCTCAGTTCGATACTTTTATAGAAAAGATTGGGACCATATTTGTTTACAATTTCTTCGACGAGTTTGTTGTTTGGAAAAACAATATTAATCTTTATTTTATACTTTTCGTTGGCACGTTCTATTAATTCGTAGGTTTCTTCCGGCAAGCGACCTGTATCTATAGTAAAGATTTTGGGTGTATATCCAAATTTGTTGCACAACTTAACATACATATCCATAATAACCATTCCTTCCGCACCCATTCCTGTTATCTGAACTAGATTTTCTCCAAAAGTTTTTAGAGACCATTCTATGATTTCCTGAGGAGATTTTCCCTCCAGTTCCACAGGAATTCTCATGGTTATCCACCTCCGCAGAATTCTTCATAATCAATGAGTGAAGTGATGGTGGGGTTTTCCCCGCAAACCGGGCAATTATTGTTCTTTGCGATCTTTACTGTTCTGAATTCGTTTTTTAACCCGGAGAAAACGAGAAATTTATTTGTGAGAAGTTCCCCAGAATCGGTCAAATACTTGATGATTTCCAATGCCTGAATAGATCCAATAACACCGCATGTAGCTCCGATTATTCCAGCTTCACGGCAGGAGGGAACCAACCCTGGTTTTGGAGGTTCTTTAAAGACACAGCGATAACAGGCACTTTCCCCGGGAATGATGGTAGTCACCTGACCGTCGAATCTGAGAACAGCCCCGTGAGAAAGCGGTTTTTTGAGAAGAACACACGCATCATTGACCAAATATCTCGTTGGAAAATTATCAGAGCAATCAGCAACCATATCGTAGTCTTTTATTATATCCAGGGCATTTTCAGAGGTGATTTTTCCTTCGTAAGGAACTATCTTCACGTCTGGATTCAATTTCTCCACCTTCTTCTTGATCACAGATACTTTTTTCTTTCCTAAATCTGTTGTGTCGTAAATCACCTGCCGTTGCAAATTCGAAATGTCGATCCTATCATGATCGATCACTCCAATCTGACCGACACCAGCAGCGGCAAGATAAAGAATCACAGGCACTCCAAGCCCTCCGCATCCCACAACCAGCACTTTAGATTTCAGCAATCTCCTCTGGCCAGCGGTTCCTATTTCTGGAACGAGGATATTTCGGGTGTATCTTTCTATCTGAAGATCCAGAAATTTCAATTCTCATCCCCTCCTGCTATTGCAGGCATTATCAGGATTTTGTCTCCGTCTTTCAACTTTGTGTCTAACCCTTCAAGAAAACGGATGTCTTCATCGTTCACGAAGATGTTTATAAACGGATTCAGATCACCCTTTTCATCGTAAATAATGGATTTTACTCCATGAATTCTCTCCTCCAATTTTTCTATGAGTTCCCTAATATCCGTAGCTTCCAATTCAATCTCCTGTTCACCTTTCGATCTCAGAAAGTGGGGAATTTTAACCTTCACCATGTTCTGAGCACCTCCTCAAAGCTTTCCAATTTCGCATCGATAACTTTCGCATTTTCCAGCTGTTCTGATACCACTTCTTGAGTCTTCAAACCATTTCCCGTAATGGCCAGAACCACTTCTTCATCCTCAGAAATCACGCCTTTTTCGATGAGTTTTTTAGCGACCGCGACCACAACTCCTCCGGCTGTTTCTGTGAAAATCCCCTCAGTCTCAGCCAGAAGTTTTATTCCTTCAATTATCTCTTCATCAGATACACTTTCTCCCTTACCATTGCTCTCTCGAACAGACCTGACTGCGTAGATCCCATCTGCCGGGTTACCTATCGCTATTGACTTGGCAATGGTATTAGGTTTGACAGGTCTGACCCGATCTGTACCGTCTCTTAAGGCGTTAACTACTGGCGAGCACCCTTCAGGCTGAGCTGCAAAGAGCCTAGTTTTTATCTCGTCTATGAGTCCGACTTCCTTCAATTCCTTTAAACCTTTCCAGATCTTTGTTATAAGAGAGGCACCTCCAACTGGTACCACGATATTTTGTGGGGCGCGCCATCCTAATTGTTCAACAACTTCAAATATAAAAGTCTTTGAACCTTCGGAATAGAAAGGCCTCAAGTTTATGTTCACAAAGGCCCAGTTGTATTTCAGAGCTATCTCGGTACAGAGTCTGTTCACGTCATCGTACGAACCTTTTACCTTTACTAATCTTGGTTTGTATACAGATGTTCCCACTATTTTGCCAAGTTCCAAATCTTCTGGAATGAAAATATAGCTTTGAAGTGATGCTTGAGAAGCAAACGCTGCTACTGAATTGGCCAGATTGCCCGTGGAAGCACAGGCAACCACATTAAAACCAAATTCCAGAGCCTTGGATACAGCCACCGCTACTAACCTGTCTTTGAAAGATAACGTGGGGAAGTTTACTCCATCGTACTTTATGTACAATTCCCTGACGCCAAGTGTCTTAGCCAGATTATCAGCTTTTACCAGAGGGGTAAATCCTGTGAAAAGCCCTAATTCTGGTTCTTTATCAACAGGAAGAAGTTCCCTGTATCTCCATATGTTTTGGCTTCTTTTTTCTATCGCTTTTTTATCGACCTTTATCCTGTCGTAATGGTATACAACATCCAGCGGCCCGAAACACTTTTCACAGAAGAAGATGGGGGAGACTTGGTACAACGCACCGCACTCCCTGCACTTTAATCCCTTGACATTGTTCAAATTTTCACCCCTCCTTTTTCGGGGAATTTTTTCTCACGAACAACCTGTAGTAATCTCCTAGATTTTCCACTCGAAGTATTTCGTGCCCTTCATCTTTCAAACTTCTGGGCACATTTCTTAATGGTTCTCCTTCATCCAGTAGTATTTCTAAGATGTCTCCATCTTCCATCTCTTCAAGAGTCACCTGTGCTTTTACAAAATTGACGGGACATCTAACACCTCTCAAATCAAGCGTTCGAGTTGGAGAAAATTTTTCCATGTTTATCCCTCCTCAGATCCGAAAAAATTGATCCATACTCAAGTATCTTTCACCTGTATCCGGGAAAATAACTACAACCCTCTTTCCTTTTCCAAGTCTTTTAGCAACCTCCAAAGCAGCATAGCATGCGGCACCAGCCGATATACCAACGAAAATTCCTTCTTCCCTACACAATCTTTTTGATGTAGCATAAGCTTCTTCATCAGAAACTTGTATAACTTCGTCTATAACGCTTAAATTCAAAATCTCAGGTATAAATCCAGCTCCTATTCCTTGTATTCTGTGTGGGCCAGGTTTGCCTCCGGACAGAACGGGAGAACTCTTCGGTTCTACAGCCACCACTAGAATATTCCTGTTGTGTTTCTTCAGGATTTCTCCGACACCAGTTATTGTTCCTCCCGTTCCCACTCCGGCTACGAAGGCATCCAATTCTCCATCAGTTGCTTCCAATATTTCTTTCGCAGTTGTTCTTCTGTGGATTTCGGGATTAGCAGGATTCTGAAACTGCATTGGCATAAAAGCTCCTAACTTTTCCGCTATTTCTTTTGCTTTTTCTATAGCTCCTCTCATTCCTTCAAGCGCCGGGGTAAGAACCACCTCCGCTCCGAAGGATTCCAAAATTTTTATGCGTTCAATGCTCATGGATTCAGGCATTGTGAGGATACATCTGTAGCCTTTCACAGCACAAACCATTGCCAATCCGATACCCGTATTACCAGAAGTAGGTTCTACTACGACCCCGCCTTCTTTTAGAAGGCCCTTTCTTTCCGCTTCCTCAATCATTGAAAGTGCAATTCTATCTTTCACTGACCCTCCGGGGTTGAAAGACTCCAGTTTAGCCAGGATTTCGGCGCTATCTTTATCAACCATCCTGTTCAACCTCACGACAGGTGTTCTACCAATTAACTCCAGGACGTTCTGAGCTATTTTCATAGTTCTGTACCTCCACCCATGTAATAAAGAAATTCTATTTCATCACCTTCTTTTAAGACCACGTCCTTTAATTCGGCTTTTTCCAATATCTTGCCGTTGAGCTCTACAACTACAGCTTCGATTCTTATGTTTTTTTCTTTCAGAAGATCCAGTAATCGCATATTATCTTCCACTTCTTCAAGCTTTCCATTCACCTTGATTCGCATTTCAAACACCTCCAGAACTAAATGTTGTAAATTATGTTATTGATCTTCGTAACTTGATTTTTGATAAGGTCATCCAAAGTTATAGAGGATAAAGTTTTTTTGATATTATGTGAGAGCTCTTCAAAAACATCTCTGACTGCGCAGGAACTTGCTCGGTGACAAATACCGGGATTTGTTACACAATCTGCAACAGAGAGATCTCTTTCCAGGGCCTGAAGAACTTCATAAATAGTGATGTTTTTTGGATTCTTATTTAACAAATATCCACCCTTTCTACCTTTTATGCTTTTAACAAAGCCTGCTTTGACGAGTTCATTCATAATTTGTCCCAGGTATTTGTAAGGAATGTCTTCTCTTTCCGAAATATCACTCAAAAGGACAGGTTCATTTCTTTTTCCATAAAAGGCTAGGTTCAAGATAGCTCTTAATCCATATCTTCCTTTTGTTGAAATCTTCATATTCTTACCTCCAAATGTCTAGTTTATCAATAGAATTTTTAGATTTTATTGTTTGTGGTAATTTTACCATCAGAGAATTATGTTGTCAATAGTATCGGGAATCTGTTCTAGAAACATAGTAATGGTGTGATAGCCTTCGAAATAACCCATCTCTGACCAGAAACAAAAGCAAAAAATTATCGCCCAGTTGTAAAGTATCATCTTCGCCCAGATGCTTTTCACCGCCATCTCATAACTCTTCGCTCTCTCAATACCTCCATACGCGTTCTTTATCTTACCTATCACTTGCTCCACCACATACCTGTTCCTATAACTATCCCTGTATCTCTCATACATATCCTTCGCCTTCTTCCTAACCTCATCCTTCACCCTCGTACGCAGTGTGTCTCTAACTGGAATTATCGCTTCTTCCGCCATCTCAAAGAACTCCTCCAATACCTCCCTGCTCATCCCATACAATGCTTCCGCCAACCTTATCTCACTCCCTCTCTTGTAGTTCAGCTCCCCTTTGCCCCCATATCCAAACCCTGTGCCATCTAAAACTATAAATTCAAGCTCTTCGTCTTCATTTACTTTCAGCTTCTCGAGCACTTTCTCAAATATCTTCTCAAGGAGCTTCTCATCCAGTTTGGAGAACCTGTAATGAAGTGTTGATACGGAAGGAGATTTCATCTTTAGGGTATGCTGGATATGGTAGACAGTGTCTCTGAATGAGAGATTCATCATGGTCTTTATGAAGGACACGAGGAGTATGAAACTGTCGGAGTAGACTTTTGGTCTTCCGCGCTTTCTCTTTCCATCCTGAGGGGTTAATTCATTCTCTATGAGCTTTATGAGCTTTTGAATTGTATCTGGAGTTAATCTTTTCAGCTTCATGATCGAGGCTTCACTTTGGGGTAGTTTTGGGAGATTTTACCCATGTGCGGGAGGATCTTGAACATATTCATAGTATCGGAAAGGAAAGGTGGGTAGTGGAATCTGTTCAAAACTTTGAAGTGTTTCTCTTTGTTGCTTTTGGGAAATTCCGGATACAGTCCTGGCTGTTCACTAATTAAAACAGAGTAAAATGTTCTTTTCATTTTCGTTCAGGAAATTGACACTCATTTCCGGTAAGGTGATACTAAATTTTGAAAAGTATGGATCGTGCAGAAGTGCGCTGGTTGTAAATCAACCTTTCGTATCAGGAGGGGTGAATTATGTCGAAGATTCTGGCCAGAGTGAGTGAAAAAGATATAACTTCAGCCATCGTGGATACGTTCTATTCTATGTTGAAAGAACATACCGAGTCTGATGTAATAATCGTTGGAGCAGGGCCAAGTGGTCTTATGGCAGCAAGAGAACTGGCAAGAGCAGGAAAGAAGGTATTAGTCATAGAAAGAAACAACTACCTAGGTGGAGGATTCTGGATAGGAGGATTCCTTATGAACAAAGTCACGGTGAGAGCACCTGCTCAGGAGATTTTAGATGAAATAGGAGTACCTTATGAAAAGTACAAAGAAGGGCTTTACGTTGCTGACGGTCCCCACGCTTGTTCAAAGCTCATTGCAAGTGCATGTGATGCGGGAGTAAAATTCCTTAATATGACTAACTTTGATGATGTGGTAATAAAGGATAATAAAGTGGCAGGAGTTGTCATAAATTGGACTCCTATTCAGTCTTTGCCAAGACAGATAACCTGCGTTGATCCAATAGCCTTGGAGTCTGGCTTTGTGATTGATGCCACTGGGCATGATGCTTTTGTGGCTAAGAAATTGGAGGAGAAAGGGCTGTTACAAACAAGAGGACACGGATCTATGTGGGTTGAGGAGAGTGAAGATGCTGTTATAAATCACACTGGTGAAATTTTCCCGGGATTGATTGTTACAGGAATGGCGGTTTCCACTGTCTTCGGTCTTCCAAGGATGGGTCCAACGTTCGGTGGTATGCTCTTGAGTGGTAAAAGAGCAGCACAAGTAATATTGGAGAAGTTTAAGGAGGAAGAAAGCGAACGATGAGAATATATTTTGAGCCTCCCCTGGAGGCTCCTTCTTTTTTTGAAAAGATAAAGAAAATTTTCAAATTCTCAGTATCTGTTGGAAAGTATCAGTTCAAGAATCCTGCTTTGCTGGCAAAAATAAGGGTCAGAAATCCACACGAAAGGAAATTTTACGATCCTTTTCCAATAGAGATAGAAAATGAAATTAAGAATCGTGTAGAAGGAGTAATCTATGACGGTATCGAATTATTGAAGGAATTCGTGAAAGATGTTAACCCCACAACACCAAATGTTTTGATAACAAACAGGTTAATAGCAACATTTGGTGAGGATAGTAGATATCACCTTCGAATGATTGTAATGGGGCCAGCGGCCGTTATCTCCTTCAAAGGAATTTTCTATGCACCTGCGAAAGATGTTGGATACTACCTGAAGTATTCTCTCGGCTTCGAAGAAAAGGTTGATATGGACGTTGAAAAAGTCTTGAAAATGCTGCTTCTTCAATTTTATGCATTTTATGAGTACGGGGAAATTTTTTGTAAGGATGAGTTTTGTTTTCTACATAATTGCCATACTGTCTGTGAACTTGAAAGAGTGAAGGGCCTGTGTCATGAACATCTGGAGCTCCTGCGAAGAGACATTGAATTCGAAAACTTATGACTACACAACCTTTTTGTCCATTCTGGAAAAACTATACCCTTCTTGAAGACCTTCCCTGAACGTGGAAACAATCAAAAGCTGCCGCAGAGTGCTTAACACTTCTTAACAAATCGTATGAAATCTCATAAAGAAAACCCGGAAATTAATAAGCGGTAGAATTCCAGCGTGGGAGGTGTTCTCCATGAAAAAGTTCCTTGTGATGTTTCTTCTCGCTGTTTCGGTCTTCCTTGTGGCAGAAACACTCGTCATCAAGGGCTCCAACACGGTCTTTCCCATCGCACAGTTGTGGATCGAGGAGTTCAAGAAGGTCCATCCCGATGTTCAAGTGACACTCGAAGGTGCGGGATCTTCCACGGGGATAGCCGCCCTCTTCAACGGAACAACAGACATCGCCAACTCCAGCAGATGGCTCAAACCTGAAGAGATCGAACGAATGAACAAGGAAGGAAAGTACTTCATACCGTTTCTCATTGGATTCGACGGGATAGCCATCATCGTGAACAAGGACCTTGGAATCGATGACATCTCCATAGAGACACTGAAGAAGATCTACACCGGTGAGATCCAGTACTGGTCTCAGGTGAACCCGAATCTACCGAGAAAAAGGATCGTCGTCTACTCCAGAAACACCGCCTCTGGAACCTACGAGACCTTCGAAAGCAAAGTCCTCGGTGGTGCAAGGATGGCACCTTACGTGAGAATGGTCGAGAGCACCCAGATCGAGATAGAAAACGTGGCACGAAATCCGTACGCCATCGCCTACGTCGGTGTGGGATACGTCACTGACGACGTGAAGGTTCTGAAGGTGAACGGCATCTACCCGACGAAGGAAAACATCCTGAAGGGAAAGTATCCGATAGCAAGACCGCTCTTCATGTTCGTCGATGCGACAAATGGGTTTCCTGAGATGGGGAGTCTCGTTTTCGAATTCATCATGTTTGCGTTCTCAAAGAAAGGGCAGGAACTGGTAGAAAAAGCTGGTTACGTGGCTGCTTACGGTCAGTGAGGAGGGGTTCACTCTGAACAGAGAGGTAGCGAATTTCTTCAGAAAATCTGTGATATTCGTCTTTTCCATCAGCGGAATCCTCGCTCTTTTTCTTCTTGTGTTCTTTCTTGTGAAAGAGGCATGGCCCGCCCTCGTGAAAGTCGGGGGCGAGCTTTTCACGAGTGTCTACTGGTACCCAACGGCGGATCCACCAGAGTACGGAATGCTCGCTATGATCGCGGGAACGCTTCTTTTGACGGCGTTCTCTTCTGCTATCCTTCTTCCCCTCGGTTATCTGGTGGCGTTCTTTCTCCACACGTATGCTAGAGATCTCGAAAAGAGCCTCGTAAGGACCACGGTGGAGTTCCTCGCAGGAACTCCTTCTGTGATCATAGGGCTTTTTGTTCTGTTCTACGTCGCACCCATTCTGCTGCACTTTGACGTCTGGTCCACAGAGAACTTCCTTCTGGCCGCCATTGGTCTTGTTCTCACAGCACTTCCCTACTCGGTTTCACTCTCACTGGAGGCACTCGACTCTGTTGATATAGCCCTCGAAGAAAGCGCACTCGCTCTTGGTGCTACTCGTTTCATCACAACCCTCAGAGTGACTACAAGAGCAGCTCTTTCCGGAATTCTCAACGCCTTTGTTCTCACCATAAACAGGGTAGTTGGAGAAACGATGATCGTTCTCATGGTGGGAGGAGGAGCTGCCATAATTCCACGTTCACTCTTCGATCCCGTAAAACCCTTGACGGCGGCGATCGCAAGTGAAATCGGTGAGGTTGCCGTCGGGAGTATGCATTATCACGTACTCTTTGCGGCAGGTTTCATCCTTCTCGTACTCTCTCTTGTTCTGACGGGACTTTCCAGATACATATCGAGGAGGCAGACAGGATGAAGAAGGACCTGATCATCTCTTACGTGTTTCGAGCAGTCAGTTACATGGTCTTTGCCGCTGTTTTGTTTCTTTTCGTTTCCATTGTCGCGGGAGGAGTGAAGTATTTCTCTCCTTCCTTCTTTCTGGACTATCCAAGAAGCGGTATGACCGAAGGAGGCATCTTCCCTGCCATCCTTGGAAGTTTCTATCTCATGGTTTTGACTTTCCTGATCTCGATCCCTCTTGGTGTTTTCACCGGGGTGTTCCTTTCCGAATACGGAGAAAACGTTGTTGCAAGGTGGATAGATATTTCTTTGACTGCTCTGAGTGGAATTCCTTCGGTGGTCTACGGACTTTTTGGACTCGCTTTCTTTTGTGTGGCCCTTCAGTTTGGAACGTCCATGATCGCCGCGGCACTGACTCTTTCGCTCATGACGCTTCCTGTTATCGCATCTTCGACGAAGGAAACCATGAAGGCTATACCCGTTGAGATAAGAGAAGCCGCTCTGGCCCTCGGGGCAAAGAAAGAGGAGGTCATCTTCAAAGTACTCCTTCCAGCAGCGAAGAGAGGTATCATCACGGCCGTTCTCGTTGGGGGTGGAAGAGCCCTGGGAGAAACCGCTCCCGTTCTGCTCACGGGTGCGGTGTTCTACTCAACGGAACTTCCAAAGGGACTTTTCTCACCTGTCATGACTCTTCCAACTCACATCTACTACATCTCGGCAGCGTACGGCGAATCCGCTCAGTGGATGGCAAAGGGAACGGCGGCTTTTCTGATGATAATAGTTGCTTTGATATACGGTGCAGCTTTCTTTCTGAGGAGGAGAGAGAATGGAACCCATCATTGAAATCGAAAACTTCAGCGCTTACTACGGTGATAAAGTGGCCGTCAAGAACGTGACGATGAAGATCTTCAAAAATCAAATAACCGCCATAATAGGACCATCCGGGTGTGGAAAGACCACACTCCTCAGGAGTATAAACAGAATGAACGATCATTTGCCTGGTTTCAAAGTGGAGGGAAAGATATTCTTCAAGGGACAGGACATATACGATCCAAAGCTCGATGTGACAGAATACAGAAAAAAAGTGGGAATGGTGTTTCAAAAACCCACTCCCTTTCCTATGTCGATCTACGACAACGTGGCGTTCGGACCGAGGATCCATGGGATGAAAAACAAGCACGCACTCGACAGAATTGTTGAAGAATCTTTGAAGAAGGCGGCACTCTGGGATGAAGTAAAATCAGAGTTGAACAAGCCCGGAACGAAACTTTCTGGTGGCCAGCAGCAAAGGCTCTGTATAGCGAGGGCACTCGCTGTGGAACCAGAGGTGATACTACTCGACGAGCCAACATCGGCCCTCGATCCGATAGCGACTCAGAGGATCGAAAAGCTTCTGGAGGAGCTCTCTGAAAACTACACGATCGTGATCGTCACTCACAACATAGGACAGGCAATAAGAATCGCCGATTACATAGCTTTCATGTACCGGGGTGAGCTTATAGAATACGGTCCCACAAGGGAGATCGTAGAAAGACCGAAGAGCAAACTCACCGAAGAGTATCTGACCGGAAAAATAGGATGATGGAGGCGAAAAGATGGTGGAACACGTTCATTTCGAAAGGGAGTTGACCCTTTTGAAATCGGACGTTTCGAAGATGCTCTTTCTTGTGTCAGAATCACTGAACGATGCGATAGAGAGCCTTGAAACCATGAACGAAGCCCTTGCAAAAAAGGTGCTCGAGTCGGATGATATGATAGACGAACTGAACAGGGAGATAGAAGAAAAGGCTTACCAGATCATAGCAAGGTACAACCCCATCCTCAAACAGCTCAGATACATCATCACCATCCTGAAGTTTTCCAACGATCTCGAGCGGATCGGGGATCTTTCCTGCAACATCGCCGAGAAATGTCTGTTTCTCTCCGAAAAGAAGATCCGGTTTGAAATGCTGAAGGAAATAAAGGACATGTTCGGAAGTACCCTGAGGGTGGTTCAGGACTCCTTCAAAGCCTTTGTCGAAGAGGATGTGGATTCTGCCTACAGGCTCTGGAAGTTCGACGACGTGATCGATGAGATGGAAAGAAGGATCAGAAAGCTCGTCGTGGAAAAGATAAAAGAGGACGGCATACCTGCTGAACTTGCCCTGGTGTACATCCTCATAGCACGCGATCTTGAAAGGATTGGAGACCATGCGAACAATCTCTGCGAAGAAGTTATATACATTGAGACGGGAAAGAACATGAGAGAATTTTTGAGAGGTGTAGAAGATGGCGGTGAAGGTTCTGATAGCTGAGGACGATGAAGATATAAGGAGTGTTCTGAAGAGGTACCTAGAAGTAGAAGGATACGAATGTGACGAAGCGGGCTCACTTTTTGAACTCAAAAAGAAACTCTCAGAGGGTGCCTACAACGTTCTCATTCTGGACCTCATGTTTCCAGACGGTGTTGCCATGGAAGAGATCCCGGAGATGAAGGTGTCTCATCCGGAAATGGCCCTAATCATCGTTTCTGCAAGGGACAGAGACATGGATCGCATCTTCGGAATAGAACTCGGAGCAGATGATTACGTGACAAAGCCGTTCAATCCCAGGGAAGTAATTGCACGTGTGAAAGCTGTCTTGAGAAGGATGGGCAAGGAACAAAAGGTGTTGAGGTTTGGAAAGCTCGAGATCTTTCCCGAAGATTACGTCGTAAGGTACGACGGAAAAAATATTGAAATGACGGCAAAGGAATTCGAAGTGCTGAAACTTCTTGCCTTGTCTCCTAACAAGATCTTTTCGAGGGAAGAGATCCTGAACAGAATCTGGGGAGACGACTTCGTCTCCGACAGGGTGGTGGACGTTCACATCAGTGCCATTCGTTCTAAGATAGGAAAGAACTGGATAAAGACCGTAAGGGGCCTTGGATACAAATTTTCAACCCGGGGTGATGAGGGTGATCGATCTTGAGGATCTAGACGCTATCAAAGAGGCGGTAGTGGTTTTGAATGAATTAAAGGTGGTTTCGGCAAACAGATCCGGGGAAAGGTATGGTTTCAGAACGGGAAAGAGTCTGATATCTATTTTCAGCTGCAAAGAGATGGATAGAATCGTCGGTAGCATCCAGGAAAAGAAGGATTTCTCTCTGGAAACCGAGGCCTATTTTTTTGAACTTCAGTCGAAAAGATTCGTTTCTTTCCATTTCCTTCCTCGAAAGAGCCTTCTTGTTGTGAACGATCTCACCGAGGAGAAAAAACTCAACGAAGCAAAACTCGACTTCGTCATGGCGGTATCCCATGAACTCTTCACACCACTTTCTGCTTCAAAGGCAAACCTCTTTCTTCTGAAGGACCTGGAGAAAGATCCTGAAAAGTTCGAAATACTCGACAAAATAGACCGCTCACTGAACAGAATGGAGACGATCATCAGACAGCTGAAGCTCCTCACCATGATACAGCTAGGACTCTACGAACTCAAAATGGAACGTGTTCCTGTAAGGGAAGTGCTCGAGAGATCTCTTGATGATCTTTACGAAAAGATCGTATCCAAAAAGATCAGGGTGAAGCTTTCTGTAAATGTTGAAACTGTTGAAACCGACCGGTTTGTCTTCTATACGATCCTGAAAAACCTGCTCTCCAACGCTGTAAAATACTCGTACCCGGAATCTGAAGTGGAAGTCTCTATATCGGAGGAGAAACTGGCAGTGAAGGATCAGGGAATCGGAATAAAAGAAGAAGAGAAAGAAAGGATATTCGAGCGTTTCTATAGAGGCTCGGAAGCCCCGAAGATGGCTCCTGGATCGGGTCTTGGACTCTCCATTGTGAAGCATCTGTGCGACATGATGGGATACAAACTGGAATTCAAATCCCGGTGGCTTGTGGGATCAGAATTCACCGTCTGGTTCAGATGATGTAATCGTCATCTTCGTCTTCACCATCTGAAACGTAGCCATCCTCTCTTGTGCACCACGCCGGAAGCGGAAACTTCACTGTGAGTGGAAGGTTTAAAAACGGTTGATCCACTATCACTTCACCCTGCTTCAAAAGAGCAGCTTTTCTCTTGTAGTGATCCGTGAGGTGTGAGTACTCTGGCTTCAGAAGCTCTGCACCTTTCTGCCTTCCAACCACAACGGTGGCAGCCTGTGTGATCACCCTGTAGTCGACCTCGGAGGCGGTCTGTTCCGCACCGATGAGAATCACCCTGAACGATCTGCCCCGTTCTGCCACATCCCTGAAGATGTTCGCAAGCGCACCACCACCGTGTCTCGGTGCGTACTTGTTGAGTTCATCAAGGAAGATGAAAACGGGCTGGGTGAAACCGTTGTTTGTTTCTTTTTCTCTCATCACTTCAGAGAGAATAGCACCCACCACGAACGCCTGGGCCCGAGTCCTCAGTTTAGAGATGTCCACAACGGTCACCCTTCCAGGTACGTTCCAGTTTATTCTGTACTCCACCCCGACGGTGGGATTCAGGGGAGGCTTTATCCACAGTCTGTCGAAGTCCATTTTCTGAGCGGTCTTCAGTCTTCGAATCAGCATGCTGATGGTCTGACGTTGAACGTTTTCTTTTTCGAGGTACTCTCTTGCCTTTCCTTCCTTCAACTGGGTTATCAGATCATCGAGATCAAGGGGAATGTCCACGATCTCTCCTTTAGAAACGACGATTTCTCTCAGTGCCTGAGAGGGAAGTTTCTGCTTGTCTTTGATGTAGCCCTTCCTCAGGAATTCCTGGTAGATTTCTTCCATTCTCTGGGTGAGGTATTCTTGAAGTGACCATACTGCCAGCTGAAAGTTTTGATTCTTTGCCATCTCGTCCGGATCGAACATGAGTTCTAAAAGTCCCATTTCAACGATGTCGAAAACGTCCCAGCCGTAAACTTTCACTCCACTCATACGCTTGTTCACGGCGGGAACGTAAGTACCCTTTTGTCTACTCGGAGCGTAGAAGACTGCGTTTTCAAACGGTTTTGGTTCTATTCCAAGCACCCTGTACATCTCTTCCCACTTTTTCTTCTCCGACTCCCATTCCTTTGAAGTGCGGTCAAGAAACATCAAACTTTCTCCCTTGACGTTGAAAATGATGTATCTTGCTTCCCTTAGAAGTTCCATTAGCTCTCCCGATGTCTTCCAGGACGTTTCCATCATCGATTTCACCAGGAAGGTGGTATAGGAGGTCTTCGCAGCCACACCGGACTGTCCCGAAACGTTGATGTGTGCCCCGTTGTCTCCTAGTATGTACCTCAGATCTAGGTAAGCGGGTTTGCCGTTTTTGAGAACGCCCACCGGGAGCGCAACGTTTTTGTTCTTCAATTCGTCGAATCCCAGTGCTATGTCTATTTCCTCATCTTCTGCAAGGAACACGGGAGATCCAATAGCGGGAGGGATCTCGGGAGCCGTCTCGGAGAGCTGACCGTTTTTTTTCAAGAAAGACCTCGTCACCTTCACCCTCGCGATGTATATTGGGTAGGCTGGTTTCAGACCTTCGAGTGCCACATCCTCTTCGTAACCATTTCTCAGATCACCATCCCATCTGTTCTGTATGTCGACAACCACACCGTAGGTTACCACCTCTCCGTAGCCCGAGATATACTCCACCCTTACAATGTCTTCTATCTGGGCGTAGGCTTGGTGATCACCTTCTGAAACCATCCTTACGAAGAACTCATAGGGGTTGGATTCGAAGATACCCGTCACGACGCCAATTTTTTTCATCTCATCCCCCCCTCGATTAGCTGTTTCCTGTACATTCTACTGTAGATCCCGTTTTTGCTCAAGAGCTCTTCGTGTTTTCCTTCTTCTCTGATGAATCCATCGTCGAGAACGTATATTCTGTCGGCATCTTTCAGGACCTTCAACCTGTGCGTTATCACGATGATCGTTTTTCCCTTCATGCTGTTCCTTATAGAGCTTATTATCTTTTCTTCTGTTTCTGGATCCACTGCGGAGAGACAGTCATCGAAGATGCAAACTTCGAAATCTCTGATCAACGCCCTGGCTATCGTGATCCTCTGTCTCTGTCCGCCCGAGAGGGTTACTCCACGTTCACCAACGACGGTATCGAACCCCTTTGGAAAACTCATGATGTCTTCGTAGACGGCTGCAAGCTTCGTCACCCTCTCGATTTCTTTCTCGTCCACGTTTTTCATACCAACGGTTATGTTGTTCCTTATCGTGTCTGAAAACAGGAACGTTTCTTGAGGAACGAGAGTGAAAAGTCTTCTCAGATCATCTGAAGAGATGTCGTTTATATCTACTCCGTTTATGAATATTTTTCCCCTTTCCACTGGATACAGTTTCATGAGAAGCTTTGCAATCGTTGTCTTCCCACTTCCAATACTTCCAACGATACCGATCATCTCTCCTCTCTTCACCTTCATGTTGATGTCTTTCAAAACGGGCCGATCGGTTCCAGGATATCTGTAGGTCAAATCTCTTATAATCACGCTTTCAAAGTGATCTATTCTGACAGGTTTTTCCGGTTCTTTTACTTCCGGCTGAGCGGTGAAGATCGTGTCTAAACGATGCATTGCTGCTCTCCCTCTCTGGAACAGATCCACCATGAAACCGTAGGCCATCATGGGCCATATCAACATACCCAGATAGGAATTGAAAGCGATGAAATCTCCGAGTGAGATCTTTTCGTTTATGACTGCTCTTCCTCCATAGAGAAGCGCAAGAAAGAACGAGGAAGAGGCGATCAGGGTGATGAGAGGACGAAACACGCTGGAAACCTTGACCGCACGAAGCGTATCCCTGAAGTTTACGTTTGCTTTTTCTTCGAATATCCTGAACGACACGTCTTCCGATGAAAAACTCTTCACAATTCTGATACCGTTTATCGTCTCTTCGGTGAAACCCGATAGTTCTGAGAACGAACGCTGAACATCCGTCACCCTTTTATGTATCAATCTTCCAAAGCTCATCGATGCGGGAACGAGAAGAAGGAGAGGAGCAAAGCTGATCCATGCAAGCTTCCATCCCACGTTTCCTATCATGAAGATGAACACCATCAGAACCATGATGAAAGAGTCGAAAAGTAGAATAGCTCCCTGGCCAAGCACCCTCCTCAGGAGACTCAGATCGTTGGTGAATCTTGCCATCAGCTCTCCGCTTCTTATCCTGTCGAAGAAACCGGGGGTGAGGCTGAGCATCTTGGAGAACATCTTGTTCATGGTCTCAAGGAGAAAATACCTGGAGGCGCCACCGAGAAAATACCTCCAGAGAAACCTTCCAAGGAACATCCCGGATGCAGCCGCCATGATCCAGCCGATCATTATCTTCAGTTCTGTGAAGTTCATGATCTCGGCGTTCAAGCTGTCAACGATCTTTCCGACGATACGCGGAACGTAGACCTGCAGAAGGTCTACCATAACCAGTGCCAGAAATCCCAAAAGGTATTTGTACCAATTTCTCCTCAGAAAATCAACGAGAATTGAGGAAGTCTTCAATTCTGTCCAGCGCCTCCGCAAGCCTTTCTGTGGAAATGGCAAAGGATAGTCTCACAAAGCCTGGTTTCAGGAAGGAAGAACCCGGAACCAACGCCACTTTCTTTTCTTCCAGAAGTTTCTCACAGAACTCCACGTCATCACCCGGCACCTTGAAAAAGAGATAGAACGCACCCTGTGGTTCTACGAACTTCACACCCATCCTTTTGAACCGCTCCACCGTAAAGTCTCTTCTTTCTCTGAAGACTCGAATCATATAGGAGTTGTCCACCTCTATGGCTTTGAGAGCGGCATACTGGGCAACTGTGTTGATACAAGAAGTGGTGTGGGATTGAATCTTTGAAACGGCAGAAACCAACTCTTTGTTCGAAATCAGATATCCCACTCTCCAGCCTGTCATGGAGTGAGACTTTGAAAATCCGTTTATATACACCACTCGATCGAAGTTTTCGGCCACATCCAGTATCGACGTGTAGTCGTCTGTGTAAACCAGAGAGTCGTAAACCTCATCACTCACGATGTAAAAATTCATCTCCTCAGAAAGTTTCAGAAGTCCCTCCAGAAAGGATTTGCTGTAGACGATGCCGGTAGGATTGTTCGGTGAGTTGATGAGAACAGCTTTTGTTTTTCCAACAAGGAGTCTTTCCACTTCTTCAATGCTTGGATGGAAACCGTTCTTCATGAACGTTTCCACGACCTTCACGGTGCCTCCAGCAAGAAGTATCTGTGGAATGTAACTCACCCAGACAGGGGAGAACACTATCACTTCGTCGCCGAGATCGAGCAGTGCCATGAACGTGTTGAAGAGTGCCTGCTTTGCCCCGTTTGTCACAACCACCTGATCCGGTGAGATTTCCTTTCCGTACTTTTCTCCTATCTTCTTTGCAATGGCTTCTCTCAGTTCGTAGATACCTCGAGGGTCCGTGTACTTTATCTGTCCCTTTTCCAGGAAACTCTTTGCTGCTTCAAGAACAGGTTCTGGAGTGGGAAAGTCAGGTTCTCCTGCCGTGAGGTTTATGACATCCTCTCCTTTTTTGATCAGTGCCTTGGCTTTTGCGTCCAGTTCCATAGTTCTTGAAATGGGAATCTCTGAAATCCTCTTTGCTATCATCCGGAACCCTCCTGATCATGTTTTCATAATTAATACTACCACAAAAAGACGATTTAAACTGTTTATGTTATCTTTGAAGTGAAAGGAGGCGGTCGGATGGAAGCGGTGATTTTCGACATGGATGGAGTTCTGATGGACACAGAGCCACTCTACTTTGAAGCTTACAGAAGGGTCGCCGAAAGTTATGGAAAACCCTACACCGAGGAGATCCACAGGAGGATAATGGGAGTTCCAGAAAGGGAAGGTCTTCCCATTCTGATGGAACTTCTTGATATAGATGACTCTCTGGAAAACTTCAGAAAAAAGGTTCACGAGGGAAAAAGACGGGTCTTTTCCGATCTTTTGAAGGAAAACCCAGGAGTGAGAAAGGCACTGGAGTTTGTGAAGAAAAAGGGTCTGAAACTTGCCCTCGCAACCTCCACTCCGCAGAAAGAGGCAATCGAAAGGCTAGAAAAGCTCAAACTGAGAGATTTTTTCGATGTGATGGTATTCGGAGATCAGGTGAAAAGGGGAAAACCAGATCCAGAAATCTATCTGGTCACCCTGGAAAAGCTGAACGTGGATCCAAAAGAGGTGATTGTTTTTGAAGACTCAAAGAGCGGTGTAGAGGCCGCTCTTGGGGCGGGAATAGAGAAAGTCTACGGAGTGATCCATTCTCTGAACGATGCTCAGGCGCTCCTTGAAGCGGGTGCAAAACGACTGGTGAAACCGGAAGATATCCTGATAGTTCTCAGAGAGGTTCTTTGAATCTGTTTGTTATGGGCATCCTCCAGTCCTTTCCGAAGGCCCTGGTTGAGATCTTCGTTCCGATGGCGGCTTGTTTTCTTTTGTATTCGTTCTTTCGTACCATCTCGGTTACTTCCACCACCATCTTCTTGTCGAATCCCTTGAGGGCGATCTCTTCAGGATCCAGTCCTTCTTCTATGTAAAGTTTCAGTATCTCGTCAAGAATTTCATAAGGTGGAAGTTTTTCCTGGTCCGTCTGGCCTGGCCTGAGTTCGGCAGAAGGAGGTTTCACGAAGACGTTCTCTGGGATTATCTCTTTTCCTTTCCACTCGTTGTACCACCGGCCTATTTTGTACACGTCCGTCTTGTAAACATCCTTTATGACTGCAAAGCCTCCCGCCATATCTCCGTAGAGTGTAGCGTATCCTGTTGCCAGCTCACTTTTGTTTCCTGTGGTGAGAACAAGCCAGCCGAACTTGTTAGAGAGCGCCATCAGGTAGTTTCCCCTTATCCTCGCTTGGATGTTCTCTTCGGTTATATCCGGTTCTCTTCCAGCGAATACTTCCTTCAGAGCATCGAGATACGACTTGAACACGTCGGTGATGGGTATGACGAACGTCTCTATTCCGAGGTTTTCTGCAAGCTTTTGAGCGTCTTCAAGGCTCGATTTTGAGGTGTACATGGACGGCATGAGAACACCCTTCACGTTCTCCTTTCCCAGTGCCTCCGTTGCTATGACCGCAACAAGGGATGAATCCATTCCTCCGCTGAGACCGATCACGACCTTTTCGAATCCATTTTTCCTGACGTAGTCCCTCACACCTGTGACCAGTGCTTTGAACATTTCCTCTTCTCTTTTTGGTATCGGATGCACCACCGGATCGAAGTGTGAGGACTTTTTGCGAAGCCCTCCCACATCGACGATCTTCACAGGATAGTTTTGGGGCCTTATGTACCTTCTTCTTGGGTCAAGAAGAGAAACTCTCAGATTTTCGTCGAGATCGAGGTCCACCGTGATGATTTCCTCTTCGAAGATTTTTCCGTAACTGATCATCTCTCCGGACGCGTCGACGACGATGCTTCCTCCATCGAACACGAGTTCATCCTGTCCACCCACCATGTTGCAGTAGGCTATCGCCGTGTGGAAGTCGTAAGCCTTCATCGAGAGGTATTCTTTTCTCAGTCGAGGTTTTCCCACGTGGTAAGGTGAAGCAGAAAGATTCGCCACAAGATGTACCCCTTCTCCGAGGGACAGGGATGCACTCGGCTCTACCGGGTTCCAGATGTCTTCGCAGATGGTGACACCTATCTTGACATCGTCCATCTTCAAAACAAGAAGTTCTTCTCCTGGCTTGAAGTATCTTCTTTCGTCGAAAACGCCGTAGTTTGGAAGGAACATCTTTCTGTAGACTCCGAGCACTTCTCCGTTTTTCAAAACGGCCGCAGCGTTGTACGCGTCCTCGTCGCTGTCAATGAATCCCACAAGGACTGTCACTTCACAGTTTTTCGTGTGTGAAGCAAGTTCCAGAAGGTATCGCCTGTTTTCCCTCAGGAAAGAAAGCCTCAGCATGAGATCCTCCGGAGGATATCCGGGCAGGAAGAGTTCCGGAAAGATAAGAAGATCACTGCCCCTTTCTTCTGCTATTTTGAGGGCTTCTATCGCCTTTTTCAAATTTCCCTCAAAATCACCAAGAGTCGGATTGAGCTGAGCCAGTGTCACTCTGAGCTGTTTCATCCATCATCCCCTCCAGAGAGTGGAAAAGAGCGTAGACAAATACCGTTCTCAAAAAGTTCGATACTATAGAACCAGCAATGGGTATGAACCACACAACGAACACGATCGCCGCGGCAAGGAACACTTCTACTGTTTTTTGTCTTTTGAAGACCAGTCTGTAACTTTCTATCAGAACAGTAGAGGCAGAATCAATCCTTGCAGAAAGAAGTGGTACGAAGAACAGAAACATGAAAGCCACAAAAGCTGGTAGAACAAAGAAGGAAAAGCCTATTCCCATCGTCATTCCATAGAACGCGCTGAACACAAGTAGACTGAGAAACCTCTCTTTCTTTCGCTGCAAAAGGATACTTCCAATCAGCACGGCCAGAATTGTTTCTTCGAAGAGTTTTATGGCGAAGAAGTCAAGATCCAGAAAGTCGTACTTTCCGGCGAAAAGGTAGAGAACTTCTACAACGAATCCCAGAACAAGCGCCAAAACACTCACTACAGCAAGTTTTGTGTCCCTGATCAGTTCCTGAAAACCCCTTACGATGTCCTCGAACACGTTTATCCCCCCTCACCTCCGTACTCGATCTTCCAATCGGTATCGACCCTGCCAACCACCACACCGTCCACTCTGCCGAGAACGTACTCTACATTTTTTTTCTCCACGACAAGAAGCATACCAATTCCCATGTTGAAGGTGTTTATGGCTTCTTCGAATTCAACGTACTTCAGGATCCAATCGATAAAATCCCTCTTCGGAAGAGAAACATGTGCCCTGAGGTTTCCAAGCACTCTCTTTAGGGCTCTGATGATACCTCCACCGGTTACATGCGCGACTCCTTTGACTCGATCGAATACATCGACGACCTCTCTGTATATTCGCGTTCCTTTCAGAAGGTCGAAATCTAGGCTTTCAGGTTCTATCTTTTCCTCTTTCAGTATCCTCCTTATGAGTGACCAGCCGTTCGAGTGAAAACCAGAAGAGGGAATTCCGATGATGATGTCACCTTCCCTTATCGTATCAACCGGGATCTTCCTCTCCAGAACACCAACGGCGAACCCCACAGCATCCCAGTCTCCGCGATAAACATCTGGCATCTCCGCGGTTTCTCCGCCGACCAGTTTGACACCCACGCTTTCAAGAACATTCACGAGTTCTGTTATGAACTGCTCATGTTCTTCGGATATCCTTTCCACACCGAGGTAGTCGAGGAAGGCAACGGGTCTTGCACCAACACAGACCAGATCGTTGTAGTTCATTCCAACGAGGTCTTCAGCAGCGTAACGCCAAGTTCCATACTTTCTGTGGAGGATGAGTTTTGTTCCAATACCGTCTGCTGTGACAGCGATCGGTGGTTCTGTGATCTTCAGAACAGCAGCGTATCCCGTTGGTTCCTTCATAAGCCACTCCGGCAGTTTCACGGAGTTTTTTATCTTTCTGGAGAAGCTTTCTCCCCTTTCAACATCAACTCCAGTGTCCCGGTAGGTATATTTCACGAGGCGATATCCCTCCTGTACGTTTTTCCTTCGAATTGTACCTTTTCAGCAAGTTCGTAGGCCTTTCTTCTTGCCTCCTCTCTGGTCACACCGGTTCCCATGCAATGAAGTACCCTTCCACCCGCTGTTATCAGTTTCCCGTCTTTTTCAGCCACTCCCGCAAAGAAGATAAGACCGTCTTCTGGAAGCGTGATTTCTTTTCCTTTTTCAGGATTGTCTGGATAACCTCTCGATGCAAGAACCACGTCCACGGCGAACCCGTTTGGTTTGATCGCTTCCATTTTACCACCTTTGTATCCTTCCAAAACGGCGTTAACAAAGGCTTCAGGATTCAGAACAACGATCACCTCGGTTTCTGGATCTCCCAGTCTCACGTTGTATTCGAGAATGTAAGGCTCACCGTTGTGTAGCATCAGGCCAAGGTACAGAAAACCCCGGTAGGTGTAACCCTCTTTTTCCACTCCCCAGAGCGTCTTATCGAAGAGTTCCTCTATCTTCGAGATTGTCTCCTGTGGTACGTTCACAGGTCCCCACGATCCCATACCACCCGTGTTGGGGCCCCTGTCGTTGTCCAGCAGCCGCTTGTAGTCTCTGACGAAGGGAAGTATCACGAAATCTCTTCCGTTGACTATTGCCATGGCGGAAAGTTCCTCTCCTTCTAGGTATTCATCGATTACAACGGGTCCCTTGACTCCTTTAATGAGTTCTCCCGTGATAAGCTTGGATCCCTTCTCGATTGCCTCTTCTTCCGAGTCAAGGATCAAGACACCTTTCCCGCGTGCCAGACCGTCTGCCTTTATCACGTACGGAGGGGAAAACTTCTTTATCTTTTCCTTCAGCTCTTCCGGAGTTTCTGCCACTTCGAAGCGAGCAGTTCTTATACTGTACTTTTCCATGAAACGCTTGGCGAAGACCTTGGAACCCTCGAGCTTTGCGACCTCCTTCACTGGTCCAAAGACGTTCGAACTCCAGTTCGCAACACCTTCTACAAGGTACTCTTCAGAACCCGGTATGATGATGTCTTCATCTGGTATACTCCTTATCGTCTTTTCTCCTTCGTAGGGGTGGTTCGTTCCGTCTCTTTTTGTTCCGGCGTTTCCCGGATAAAAGTGAACCTCATAATCCTGCCGGGAGAATGCCCACCCTATGGCGTGTTCTCTTCCACCTGATCCAAGAACATGTACCCTCATACGTTTCACCTCTCAGTGTCTGAAGACCCTGCTGGGGGCTTTGTAGAAGGTGAGACCGAGTTCTTTGGCTTTTGAGAGAACTTCTTCGTCCCTTATGGATCCAAGAGGTGCGACAACAGCCTTCACCCCCGCCTGGGCGAGTATCTCCAGTGAATCGGGGAAAGGGAAGAAGGCATCGGAAGCTGCTATTGCCCCTTTTGCCTTTTCTTTTGCCATCATGGTAGCGATCCAGGCGGCTCTCTTTCTTGAAGGCTGCCCGCTTCCTATTCCCACCGTTACGCCATCTTTGACTATGAGGACGGCGTTCGATTTTACCCCTTCCACCACCCTGTAGGCAAACTCCAGGTCTTCGAGTTCTTTTTCAGAAAGGGGCTCTCCTACGACGAGTTCGAAATCTCCATCTGGGAACTTCCTTTCGCTCAGAACAAGAGCCCCAAAGGCCATCTTTCCAGCTGTGGGAGTGTAATCTTGTGGTTTGAGAAGTCTCACCTTTTTTTTCGACAGTATCTCGACGGCCTCTTTCGTGAAGGATGGGGCAACGATCACTTCGAGGTACTTCTTCAGGGATGAAGCCACTTCGCCGTCCATCTCGAAGTTCACGGCAAGGATACCTCCAAAGCTCGACTCTTCGTCTGCTTCTATGGCCTTTTTCACGACTTCCACTCTGTCTTCACCGATCGCAGCGCCGCAGGGGGACTGGTGCTTCACAACGACGGCCCCTGTTTTTGGCAAGTTTTTCGCCACGAACCATGCGTTCTCTGCGTCCAGAATGTTGTTGAAAGATATGGTTTTTCCCTCGTGGAGAATTTCAAAGGCAGGCTTTCCGTACACGAAGGCCCTTTCATGCGGATTTTCTCCGTATCTCAGCTGAAGATCCTCTCTTCTGAAAGAAAGAGACACTCCTTCAATGAACTGGTTTGCCCTCACAGAATCGTATGTGCTGGTGAACGCGAAGGTCATTCCGGCAAGATACTTCCTTGTTTCCTCATCGTCCTTTTCGATGGCAATCTTCAGGGTCTCCATGTCAAAAGCGGGTTTTACCTTCCTCCAGTTCTTCGCCGCTGCTCGAAGAAGGGCCACACCGCCTATGTCGATATCTGGTGGTGGATAAAGGTCCACGAAGACCACATCCCACCTTGGCTCTGGTCCCAGGATCCCCGCGAATATTTCCGGATGCAGCGTTTTCACCAGCCCACCGAGGAGGTTTTCAAAGCCCGTGATGGTGCTCACGTCGTTTGCATCTATGCCGTTCTCTCTCAGGAACTTTGCCGTTCCAGAACTTGCCCAGATCTTCCATCCTTCTTCATACAGCTTTTTCAACACGTCCAGGTACTTTTCTTTCTCGTACAGACTAACCAATATCCTCTTCAAGGATAACCCTCCTTCCTTCTGTTCTCCACTTTCCATCGAGGACCTTCTGTATAACTATCGGGTAGTAACGGTGTTCTATCCTGTGTATCTCTTCCTCGAGTTTCTCCAGTGACCAGTTCTTTTTTATCTCTAAGGCTTTCTGGAAGATGATGGGACCGGTGTCCACACCCTCGTCGACGAAGTGGATGGTGATCCCCGTGACTTTCACACCGTATTCGTAGGCCTTCTCTATGGCGTGCATTCCAGGAAAGGCAGGAAGGAGCGATGGGTGGATGTTCACTATCTTCCACTGCCATCTCCTCACTATTTCCGGTGGG